>QNEL01000032.1 GCA_003645185.1 Candidatus Parabeggiatoa sp. nov. 3 | reverse complement strand
TTAACATCTAGCACTTGATTTCTTAGTTACTCCTAACCACTCTTACTCAATTTGAGTCAGAAATTGGTGTTTGAAAAATATTTGCTTGACACTTCTTTTCAATCTATATACCGTTCGACTAGCGATACACTTAAATTGACAAACCTAAAAAATGAAAAAAGCTAAAAAGATCACTAGAATTGCGTATAGCGATGATCTCAATCAAGCGAAATATGAAGCATTAACTGAGATTGCCGGGCGGTGCGGTTCAGTCCGTACAGAAGTTTGGCATAATTATGGCTCAATCAGTGGGCTTGACGCTAAATTCCGGAAAGTTCGTGATTCATTCCTAGCGGCCGGACATATCAAGAATCTACCGCAAAGAATTTGGCGAGCGACGTTATCTGATGTGTTAGGTGACATAAAAGCCAACCGAGAAGCTGCTAAAATAAACGTTAATAGCCATATCTTTAGAAATGTTAACGACAAGAATAAGCGTCAGGAATTATTTAAAAGCCTAAAAAATGATTCTGTTTGGATTAACAATTCTTATGGGCGTAGATTAATGCGGAAACATTGGAAGCATGGAAAAAATCAGACCTTTAATCAAATTGTTTTAGAACCGGGTAGTTATAAGTGCTTTCATCATAATGGTAAAGACTACATTGAAGTAATTAGCTTAACTCGATGCCAACGCATTGCTATTCCTATTGGAAGCAATTATCCAATTACGGGGCAAATTAGGCTCATTCTACGCTCTGACCAAGTTGAAATTCATTATACGATAGATAACACTGACGTTCGTCTTTGTGGTTTACCCGGAAGCAAACTTGGCATAGACAAAGGTTATACAGAAGCTTTTGCTGATTCTGATGGTGTTTTTTATGGTGAGGGTTTAGGTCAAATTTTATCTAATGAAACGGATTCCCTAAACCAAAAATATCAGAAACGCAAGAAAATTGGTGCGGTTTTAGAGAAACTTAAAGAGAAGAACCCTAAAAAAGCCAAAAGAATAATAAAGCATAACTTGGGCCGTCAGAAACTTGACAGACGTAAAAATAAGCATCAAGGAAAAGTAAAAACAATAATTTTCACTGCTGCCAACAATATTGTTGGTAAGACAGAGACAGTTGTTTGTGAAGATTTAACTAAAACGTTTAAATCAAAGAATTTAGGAAAAACTACCAATCGTCGATTAAGCGGTTGGGTAAAAGGATTGATGGCATCGGCCATTGATATAGTAGCTTCCCGAAGAGGTTCTAGGGTAGTTCTAGTCAATGCGGCATACACTTCTCAAACTTGTTCTCAGTGCTTCTGCCTCGGTAAACGTACTGGAAACAAGTTTCACTGTACCGAAGGGTGCGGGGCAGTTATGATCGCTCCCTTGAACGCAGCGATTAATATTTTAGCAAGGTTAGACGATAAAGAGCTACATCTTTGGCTTCCCTTCCATAAGGTCAAGCAAATTTTGCTTAAACGTTATCGCCGACCGGATGAGACAGCCCATCCAGAACTCCAGTTGCAACTCATTTGATTTGAGTTATCAACTTCGATGAAATTATCTTGATTCTTTATTTAGTTACCTGTCTGATGATAGGTGAGTAGCTATGACTAAGAAAAAAGAAGCTGATAGAGAAAACTTCTGTGGGAAACACTCAAAAGCCTTTGATGATGAAAACGGCAGTCACTTAAAACGGTTAACGCAAACAGAATTAGCTGTCTGGCTGCCAGAATATTCATTAGGCGAACTCTGGCGTAGTGGTGAATTTGGAGGGAATCGGTGGTGAAAATTCTTATGTATGTTGAAGGTGGTGGCGATTTCGTATCGGGCATACACGCAGGTATGCCCCTACAAAACCCAACGCATTTAGGGACTTCCGGGGCGAACCGAAAGTGTTCGCCTAGTCGAAGGTGGCATTGTAATATCCGTTACAATCAGGAACTTTTTAATATCCCAATGTTCTCGCCGCCGCTTGTGCGCGATTGCGGGCTTTCCTAGCACATTTACCATCCTGCATGCCTTCACAGGCGAGTGTAATGACGACCCAATTTCTCATTCGCAGTTCTTTAAACATTTTTTCATAACGCCCTACGAGATAGCTATTAGATTTCAGAGCGAGATTGGCTGCACGTTTCCAGTCTTCTTGTACTAAACGTATCCCCGCTAAGTTATGCCAAAGGATGGGATGTTCTGAATCAATTCGCAAGGCACGTTCAAGTGAAGCAGCGGCTTGTTCATATTGCTTGGTTTCATAATACGTTTTGGCATCGTTGAACAAGGATTCTATTGCCGATGAGGAATCCGTTTTAAACAAATAAGGAGAGGCTAAAACGTTTTCCGCCAGCATGAAAAAACAGGTAACCAATAGTAAGCTAAATAGCGGCCACCGTTTGTAGGAATTAACTTTGTTCATCTTATTTACCTCCGTAAGGTGCTTAATCAATGGCATTGAGTTAAGGCAAAGAATGGTGGGCTTTAAAAACACGTTACCGGCCCCCTACATTTATAGCGTTTCCCGATTGAATAAAGTACACTTTGGAACAAAAAACATTCAGACGCAAAATAAATTTGGAACGTAAAATGCAAAATAACATGCACTCCAAATGCAAAATAACATGCATTCAAATGCAAAATAACATGCATTCTAAATGCAAAATAAATTTGTACTTCATTCAATCGGGAAACGCTATATTTAATTCTGTGGGCAACAAAAACCGGTTACCCACCTGACATCAAATTAATGGGTGGGCAACGCCCACCCGACAGCAAATCATTGATAATTGATCATTGATTGGGCCGTATTGCGTGGGCCAACAATAAATGGCATACGTTCTGCACCTACTGAACGCCATCGTATGTTCTTGGGGATTATTGGGGCTTTTGCTTTTGGACGGATGGCTTTAATGAAATCCCTCCAAACAACCAGTGCACCTTTACCGCCACTCAAACCCATAGGTTTATTATCATCACGACCAATCCAAGTTACGGCTAACAATTCACGGCTAAAACCCGCAAACCAGCTATCGCGCAAATCATTACTGGTACCCGTCTTCCCAGCTAAAAACATCTTTGAAGGCAAGGTTTTAGCAACCTTGCGCCCTGTTCCTTTTCGTAGCGCCCGTTTCAGGGCGTAATTGAGCAAATAGACAGGGGCCGCATCAAAACGTTCCTCTACCGATAGCGCATAACGATTTAACGGTTTACCTTCATGATCGAGAACATTGCGGATCCCTCGCACGGGAATACGAAAACCACCACTGGCAATCGTTTGATACATTTGAGCAACTTCTAAAGGGCTTAAGTTTATACTGCCCAGCAATACTGAGGGATACATCTTAAACTCCCGTTCAATACCTAAGCGTTTCAGAGTCTCTTTGATCTTAGTTAGCCCCAATTCCATCCCTAAATGCACGGTGGCCAAGTTATAGGAATAGGATAAGGCGCGATACAAGGGAACGCTGCCATGTGAAACACGATCATAATTTTGTGGTTTCCACACTTCCCCCGTTTTTTTGTCTTCCCATTTATACGGACGATCATTAAGTAAGGTGGTCAAATCATAAATGTGGTTTTGTTCTAAAGCCGCTAAATACACGGCCACTTTAGCCAAGGAACCAATCTGACGCACCGCATTGAGGGGCCGATTAAAACCAGCATATTGCGGTTTTTTACCATTAATCAAGGCTAATAATTCACCATTTTCACTACTGGTGACAATCATGGCTCCTTCTAAGTTGCGTGCTTTACGATGTGTCTTTTCCAGTTTTCTCAGGCCTCTTTTCATAACCCGTTCTCCCAATTTTTGGACATAAGGATCCAAGGTTGTAAAAATTTGTAAGCCTTTGGAACGCAAAGCTTTTTCATCGTATTCCTGATGTAATTGATAGCGCACGAGATCCATAAAAGCGGGATAGGGAAAGCGACTCTCTGTCACTTTTTTAGCGACACCTAAAGGGGCTTCTTTAGCCAGCTTCGCATCACCCTGACTGATTTTGTCTTGCTTGGCCATCATATCCAACACGAGATTGCGGCGCTTACGGGCACGCTTTGGATGTTGGCGCGGATTATAAATTGAGGCACCGCGTACTAGGGTAATGAGTAAAGCTAATTGCGGCAATTTCAGTTCATCTAAAGGGCGGTTAAAATAAAATCGCGCACCCATGCCCATACCATGAATCGCACGATTGCCATCTTGACCCAAGAACACTTCGTTCATGTAAGCCTCAAGAATCTGTTCTTTGCTATAATGCCATTCCAACAATAAGGCCATAATAGCCTCATTGAATTTACGCTTTAATGTGCGTTCATCTGTTAAGTAAAAGTTTTTAACCAATTGTTGAGTCAGGGTACTACCGCCCTGTACCCACCCGCCTGCCTTGAGATTGGCCATAAAAGCACGTACTAAACCCCGGATGCTTAGGCCACTATGTTCATAAAAATTACGGTCTTCCATCGCAATTAAGGCATCAGAGAGTGAGGGAGGGACTTTATCTAAGCGCACCAAAATGCGATCTTCATTGTGAGCGGGATAGATTTTGCCTATCAATTTAGGCGGTAAGCGTAACAAAGCTAAGCGACGGTTAGGCTGTAACTCATTGATAGATTGAACGATATTACCCGATAAGCGCACTCGCACTGTCCGTGAGGGATCAGTCGCATCCCAAAACTTAAAGGCACGAGTTGTGATGGTAAAGTTTTTGCCGCGCTGATACCATTGTCCAGACTCATCAAGTTGACGAGATTTTTGATAGCCTAGAGCGTTCAGTTCTTCACTTAAAGTCGGAGCACTCAAACGCATCCCAGTGTAAAGCTCTAAGGGACGAGCGTAAACACGCGCTGGTAATGCCCAACGTTTGCCTTCAAATTGCTCGCGCACTTTTTCGTCTAACGAAATAACGTAATGACCTAAGAAACCGAATATAAGAATTAAAATTAACCAACGCCATCTAAAACGAAAACCCGTTCGGCGTGGGGGAGGAATAGGACGTTTAGAAGACCCTTGTCGACGTAGTTTGTAAGGAGATTTTTTTTTACGTGGGCGTGTCATTGTAGAGTCACTCAAATCAAAATGTTTTTTGATTATAACAGGTTAAGAGATCAACTTATAGCATTGCTTAAAAAAGCTCGCCTTGCCTATTGATAATATTGAATATTAAAACAAAGAACAGCTAAAAAGGGAAGAGTGTAATTGTTAATTGTTAATTGTTAATTGTTAATGGCTTATAGCTTCCGCCATAAGCGTAAAAAACAAAATTCTTACGAGTTTAAACTCTCTCACTTTGACGGCTTTAACTCATAGCATTAACCATTAATCATTTAACATTAACCATTGTTTCAGGAACAAATTCTGTTATCATAATAATTGTGTTGTGTGGGCTTTGTGTGTGCCCACTACCCACATTTTCTTTTAATTTCTTTACTAATCAGAACGAGGACAATTTGTTTTTATTTTCAATGTGAAATGATTAAGTGTTGAATTTTAGATTAAGTGTTGAATTTTATTGAGTTTCAATCAATAATTTCCTACTATTGATATTTTATGATCTTAACTCAACGAACATTGACGATCTCTAAAATTGTCATAACCATTAATTAATGGAATCAAAATAATGCCTTCAGAAAATCAACCCAACCCAAAAAAGGTTGGAAAAGACGACATGTCGGTACCTCTGATGAGTGCCAGTAACCCCAATCCCTTGGAACATGATACTGATACCGCTAAGTGGTCTGGTAGTGACGGCTATCAAGAACGTTATTCAGCCAGCTACCGGGAACGTTATCTCGGGTTGGAAGAATTACTGGAATTTGCGGCTGAAAGGGGCAAACTTGATCCTCCTGAGCTTGCAATAGAGGTGAAACAACTCAAGAAAGTGCTTTTTTACACTGACCCTGATACTTTAAATCTTGATGTTCTGTGCAAAGCTGAGGCCGACTTGGAAAGACTGTATGCCACACTGAGCGACTTGGTAGCACCAGTGACGCTATTAACCCTACGCACAACGTCGCAAAACTATCAGGTAGATAGGCCTTGGTGGAAAGCTTTCTTTCTGGGTTCTGGATCGATTGGCCGCAACTTTTTTCGGAAACTGGCCTGGATCGCGGTTCTACTGGTTAGCTTGATATTTTTTAGAGAGTATGTAAAACTTGCGACTGAATTGGATCTTGGGGAAAAATTTTTGCAGTTCGTCGATCCGTTTTTATATGGTGCATTAGGTGCTTTGGTGTACTTGTATAAAGGTTTGACAGAACACTATATCAACCGCACACTCAATCCGAAAAAGTTATCAACCAACTGGTTGCGTATCTTTATGGGCAGCTTATCTGGCGGCATCATTGTCCATCTTTTTGCTGAATTTATTGATATAAGCGATATAAGCAGTACAGGTGCTTCAAATGATGCAGCTTTAATGGCCTTAGGATTTTTGGCGGGCTATAGTGTTGAGTTTTTCTACCAAGTCTTGGATAAACTGATTCGTGCCATCACGCCAAAAGCAGGCGGGGGCGCTTCGGAACAAGGGGCAGTTTCCGGAACGCCTAAACAGGCACAGATTGAAATGCTGACTAATCGTCTGAAAGAAATGGAGAATGAAGAAGACAAGGTTGCTATTCGGAAATTGCTAGACAAAATCTAGTACAGGAAAGCGCATTTCTAAAAAAAGGGTCATTTGAGTTGTACTTACAAAGGCCCAATTTTCGTACAAAATTTATTTTGCGGTTTTTACGTTCCAAATTTATTTTGCGAAGATGCAACTTTCGTTCCAAATTTATTTTGCGAAGGCCTGATTAAGATTGATAATGACCCTTTTTTTGGGAATGCGCCCGGAAAGGAAAATAACTTGTAGGGGCAATCCCTTGTGGTTGCCCCTCTTCCATTGCAATCTAATTCAATCGAATGGATAAAATATCGCCGTCGCGCTGGATTTCGATAGAGCGAACCGTGTTCAGCTTGAAACGTCGATTCAATTGTTTGATGGTTTTAACTTCTCGACGATTGAAGCCAATAATAATATCCCCAGGTACCAACCCCACTTGGTCAGCATTGCTACCTTGCGTGATTTCATTGACTCGTATACCATCCGAACTGTCTTTTAAAACTGCCCCATCTAAATACCAACTGACTTCACTACCTTCAATCCCTTGTGTATCAGCAATAACCGCATATAAATTGCGAGTACGTTCGCTACGCACGAAAGTGATTTTCACCCGCTCACCAATGCGTAATAAACCGATGCGATTACGAAGATCAGTGGCAGAATTAACGGGCTTATTATTGATCGCCGTTATAATGTCACTATACTGCAAACCCGCTTTTTCAGCAGCAGAACCGCGTATCACTTCAGTAATAACGGCCCCTTTATTGGTTGTTATGCCAAATGCCGTTGCTAAATCATGCGTTAAATCCTGTATACTGATGCCCAATTGCCCCCGTTTGACTTCACCAAAGTCTCTCAAATGCTGTACGATTTGATCCGCCATATTAATCGGAATGGCAAAACCTATCCCCACATTTCCACCACCTGGCGCAATAATAGCCGTATTGATACCAACCAATTCACCCCGTAAATTGACCAAAGCCCCTCCCGAATTACCCGGATTGATTGACGCATCAGTCTGAATAAAATCTTCATAACCTTCAATACCTAAACCGCTACGCCCCAAGGCGCTCACAATGCCAGATGTCACAGTCTGCCCTAAACCAAAGGGATTGCCTATGGCTACCACAAAATCACCCACCTGCAAGCGATCAGAATTAGCGAATGACAAAGCGGTTAAATTTTCGGCTGGTATTTTCAGAAGCGCGATATCGGTTTCAGGATCAGTTCCAATCAACTTAGCATTGAACTGACGGCCATCATGCAGTATCACAGAAATTTCATCAGCTTTCTCAATGACATGATTATTGGTGAGTACATAACCAACACGCGCATTGATGATCACACCAGAGCCCCGGCTTTGTTTCTTCTGTTTTTGTTCGGGAATATTAAAAAAATGACGAAAAAACGGATCATTAAACAAAGGATTGTTGACAACCTGAGTTTGGGCACTTGATATATTGACCACAGCCGGCAAAACATCCTTCAACATTGGCGCAAGACTGGGTAAAGCTTGCCCTCCCACAGAAGTCGGTAAAGCACAATTGGCTTGCCCCATGAATAACATGACTAATATTAGCCAAATAAAATAAGAATTGAGTTTGTACATAATGGCTCCTCTTCACAGTTATCAGTTATCAGTTATCAGTTCCACATTTAGCGTAGCACACCGAAGGTTCACGCGCGTCGTGAAGCTTCGCTAAACTTTATTTCACTTAAGAAGTTGCGCGCAACTTCTTAAGTGAGCCGAAGGCCAGCGAAGCTAAATGTGAATTTCACGCTAAAGTTCGCTCCGCGAACTTTAGCGTGAAATAAAGTATTTGCTTAAAAAACTTTTGCGTGGAAATCAGTTATCATCACGCAAAGGATCGATGAAAAATTAACTATTTCCCCAATATCCTCTATAAACATAAATAGTGGTGTATAAGGATTGAGGAAGTTATTTTTGAGCAGAACCATTTTTGCGTGCAAAAACTTGTTAAGTGAAAATGAACGGTGACAGCAATTCTAATAGTCTCCAAGTAACTGATTATCAAGGATATATTTTTTAAAATGGGCTAAAAAATGTTGTTTTAGAAGCAAAAACGCCATTTAAAATTATATAAAACCCATTGATAATAAAGGCAGTTAGACAATTAGAATTGCTGACGGTAACGACATCAATTTATTAGTCTATACTGAAATAGTTTATAGTATAGTCAATTTTTTTTGAATAGTATTAAATCAATCTAGCGCGTTGCCTAACAATGCAAAATTCCCCTAACCCCTTTACCAAAGCGAACAAATTGATGATAATTGTTCATTGATAACTGATTTCCACGCAAATGTTTTTGCGCGCAAAAACATTATTTCACGCGCTTTGTTTCGCGGAGCGAAACAAAGCGCGTGAAATGTGGAACTGATAACTGATTTCCACATTTCACGCGCAAAACTTTTGCGTGGAACTGACAACTGAAAGGAGTTTATTAATAGTGACAACCCCACCTAAAAGCAGCAATACCGTGTGGCATCATGCGACAGTAACACGTCAGCGTAGAGCCGATCTCAATCAGCATCAGAGCATTTTACTCTGGTTTACGGGTTTATCTGGCGCGGGCAAATCAACCCTAGCCCATGCCCTAGAAGAAAGACTTTACCAAATGGGTTATCACACCTTTGTGCTTGATGGCGATAATGTGCGTCAGGGCTTGTGTGGTGACTTAGGCTTTTCCAATGAGAATCGGATAGAAAATATCCGCCGCGTCAGTGAAATGAGTAAATTGTTTTTAGAAGCGGGTGTTATCGTCTTAACGGCATTTATTTCTCCTTTCCATGCCGATCGCCAAAAAGCGAGAAATTTGGTTGGTGAGGATTTTGTTGAAATTTATTGCGATTGTCCCTTAAGTGTGTGCGAAGATCGCGATGTCAAGGGGTTATACCGCCGTGCTAAAGCCGGAGAAATTAAAGATTTCACAGGCATTTCCTCACCTTATGAACAACCCAAACAGGCAGAATTAGTCGTAAAAACAGGAGAGAAAAGCATAGATGAATGCGTGGATCAAATCCTAGAGTATTTGATAGAACGTGGTGTCTATGAACGCAAATCAGTTGTCACCTCAAAACCCTAAATAGCCAGGTTTCAAACAGATTGTGGGCCAATTAGTAGAGACGCACTGCCGTGCGTCTCTATTGTCGTGCGTCTCTATTGCCGTGCAAACGCATTGTCGTAGAGACGCACTGCTGTGCGTTCGCGAAGGTAATTGGAGTGCAAAATTTATTTTCGCGAAGGTAATTGGAGTGCAAAATTTATTTTCGCGAAGGTAATTGGAGTGCAAAATTTATTTTCGCGAAGGTAATTGGAGTGCAAAATTTATTTTGCGAAGGCCCATTGAAGTGTACTCGGCCTTTGTACTCAACCGAAATTGATAATGACCTTTTTTTGGGAATGCGCCCCATTGACATTAACGCCCATTGCCTCGTTACCCACCTTTTGAAACCCTCATTACTGGTTCGCTATGGAACCCCACATTTTTCCTTAACCACTTAAACCACTAAGAGAGAACTATGAAAACCTTCAGAAAGCTATCTATCATCTTGAATGGATCAGAGCCTGAAGCTGTGAACAAAAAGTTTGATGCACAAAAGACTCAATATTGATCTCATAACGTAGAACAGGATCGTTATATCGAAGTATACAGCGCAACTGTCTATTGTTTTGCGTATTCTGAAAACACTGACAAACCAGACAAACCACCAGCCCGACTTTATATCATCGAAAAACAAAAAGGCATTTTTTCGGTCACCAACATTCTGCCGAGCAAAAAATACGAACTATCTTACGATGAATATAATGCGTTGTTGCTCTCATTCCATGACGAAGTGGTTGTGCCGGCTGTCCAACAGACTTCTCTACATGTAGAAATAACGCAGCCTGAAATCAAATTGGATGATTTTGTTCCGAAAGAGGTTGCTGATTCCCGACAAGTTTTTTCGTCCAAGGCTAATAAATTCTCTCGTTATTTTATGCCTTCAGATGAACAACGCTGGTTTCAGTTCATCACCGGCAGTCACAACAGCAAGAAACATCTTCCAACAAATCTTCTTGAAAAGGCACTTGAAGAAGAGGGTTGAGAGACAAGTATGGCACTCAGCCTCGCTGAAAAATACGAATCTGCACTCAATTTATTAGCTTATTACGACGACGCGCATTAAAAAAATGGCTACTCCCATCTCATTGCTAGTCAATCGTATATTGACTCAACCTCTGTTTTTGCTCGTTCTGCAATCTGAAAGGCATTTACCATGAAACCCCAATTTTTAATGACAATCCTGTTTTTAATCATAAGCTTACCGACACAGGCTCAAATCACCACAGATGGTACTTTAGGCCAGAAGCTCAATTTATCCGGCCCAGATTATCAAATTGGTGCTGACTTAGGCCAACAACAGGGTAGTAATTTGTTTCATAGTTTCCAAGATTTCAACTTACAAAGCCATGAAAGCGCAACGTTTTCTGGGCCAAATCAGGTTCAAAATGTCATTAGCCGCGTCACAGGCGGCAATCCTTCCAATATTGATGGCCTCATGCGTTCAACCCTGCCTAACGCTGATTTGTATTTTATCAATCCTGAAGGCATCTTGTTTGGGCCTAATGCCAAATTGGACGTGCAAGGGAGTTTTCATGCCAGCACGGCTGATTATTTACGTTTGAAAGACGGCGGCCGTTTTCATGCGCGTCAACCCAATGAGAGTTTATTAACGGTTGCACCTGTTGAGGCATTCGGCTTTTTAACCGATACACCAGCACCGATTACGCTACAAGATAGCCAGTTGTTTGTGGCCTTTGGTAAAACCTTGTCGCTTGTCGGAGGGGATTTATTAATGCAAGGGCAATTACTCTCAAATGGTGAATCGGATACCTTTCATCCCAATTATTCTCTCAAACTGTTTGCAGAATTTGGGCGAATTAATCTAATCAGTCTCGCTTCACAGGGGGAAGTTATTCCAATTCAATCCGACATCATCTTGAATGCGAAACAAACGGGAAAGATTATCGCGAATAACACTTGGATAGGGGTGAGTGGCGCTGGCGCTGGTGATCTGTTTATTCGTGGTGGACATTTTGAATTAAATAACAGCGAGCTAGAAGGTGATTCAGGCGATAAAGACAGTGGCATAATAGATATTCAGGTAGAACACTTAAATTTGCAAGGTTCTGAAATCGCTACCGATACGCACGGTATAGGACAAGGTGGCAAAATCATTCTGAAAGTCGCTGATACTTTAAGCCTTTCTGGCACGTCTGAAGTCGGAGCACCTAGTTTTATTTTTTCCGGCACGGAAAGCCTGTTTGATAATGCGGGTGATGCGGGGCAAATTGAGATAGAAGCTCGCCAAATCCTCATTACAGAGGGTGCCAGAATAAGCAGTTTTACTGAAGGGCAAGGCAAAGGGGGAGCCATTATCGTTAAGGCCTCTGAACGTTTGATAATCTCAGGGCAGCCTGAAGCCTACTTTCGTAATGATCCGTTTGCTAATATAAACAATATCGAAACCCCTTTAGGTAAGACGGGAGTGAGTGGTTTGTTGAGTAATTCCAAAAGTGTAGAAGCCAATGCCGGTAATGCCGGTATGATTTCGATTCAAGCCCCGACAATTCATTTAAGCGATCATAGTCTCATCACGGCTTCTGCAAAAAATGCAGGGGGAGGTGATATCACGATAACGACAGCCAATATGCTCTCTTTGAAAGACAGTAGAATCACAACCAGTGTGAAAAGTGGAACGGGCAATGGAGGAGATATTACGATTGAACAACCTGTTTTTGTCGTATTGAATAACAGCAAAATTGCAGCCCAAGCTGAAGAAGGCAGAGGAGGAAATATTGGCATTCGTTCCAATCAATTCATAGCCTCTTCCGATAGTTTAGTGAGCGCGTCTTCAAAATTAGGACTAGATGGGGAAGTCAACATTGATGCACCTGATATGAATTTGGATGAATTTATGGTCGTATTACCAGGCGGTTTTATAGAGGCCAGCCTGAAAGGCTGCGATATCCAAGACATTGAAAATCCCAGTACTTTCAAAATTCACACCCGTCAGAGGCCGGTGCCTTTTATAAACGAATGACATATTGTGCTTGTAGGGGCAATCCCTTGTGGTTGCCCCCTGAGCTATCAGTTTTGCGCGACATTTTTTTTCAACATTCGAGGTTCACAGAGTACCACTCTGTGCCACAGAGTATGTATAAATATGAGAATTGATTTCGCGTTAGCTTCGCTCCGAAGTTTGCAACACCTATTCAAACTAAAGTTTGCGACACCAACAAGTTATAATCAGGAAATTTTTTATCCAATTTTAATAAAAATCTATGATTTCAAGAGGATATATCAAAAATGATTGGCGCAATTGCCGGTGACATGATTGGCTCCGTTCATGAATCTGCGCATATCAAACGTACCCATTTTCCACTGTTCCAAAAAAATAGTCGGTTTACTGACGATACGGTTATGACGATAGCCGTGGCAGAGGCTATATTGCACCGTCAAGATTATGGAACTTGTTTAAAAAAATGGGGTAGCAAATATCCAGATCGCGGTTATGGTGGTTTGTTTAGACGATGGCTACAAAGTGAGGATATGGTACCTTACAATAGTTTTGGTAATGGTTCCGCGATGCGTGTCAGTCCAGTGGGATTTGCTTTTAATAAACTCAATGATGTTCTTGAAGAAGCAAAGCGAACAGCGGAAGTCAGCCATAATCACCCAGAGGGCATCAAAGGCGCACAAGCCATTGCTACCGCTATTTTTCTGGCGAGAAAGCAGCATGATAAACAGAAAATCAAAAACGCTATTGAAAAAGAGTTTAAATATGATTTAAGCCGAAAAATTGCTCAAATCAGAAAACGCTACACTTTTGATGTAATTTGTCAAGGCTCAGTGCCAGAAGCGATTATTGCCTTTCTAGAATCCACTGATTTAGAAAGTGCCATTAGACTTGGTATTTCATTGGGTGGTGATGCTGACACGATTGGGTGTATGGCAGGTGGTATAGCTCAAGCCTATTATGAAGAAATCCCCAAAGAAATTAATGACAAAGTGGAACACTTACTGACACCAGAATTATTGGAGATTGTCAGGGAATTTAACAAAACATTTAGAGTAAATTATGCCATTGTGTAGAATTGCCATCATATCGTTTGTTCCACAACGTCAAGTCATTCTCGCAAACTCAAGTTTGCAATTGGCTTGTTCATTCCCTTGTGTTGCCCTGTGATAATTTTATGAGTTAAAAAACGACAAATATCCTTATTTTATACTCAACGAGGTGATAAACTTAACTTTTTTAAATACAGTTTTTGCGCGCAAAAACTTGTTAAGTGAAAATGAGCCTGCGGGAATTGTCGGGTGGGTAAAGATTGTTGCCCACCAAATTGATATAAAAAGTTTAATCAGCGTTTCACGCTAAAGTTTCGCTCCGCGAAACTTTAGCGTGAAAATCATGACAATCAGCATTTAGCGTAGCGCACCGAAGGTTCACTTAAGAAGTTTTTGCGCGCAAAAACATTATTTAGCTTCGCTGATCTTCGATTCACGCGCGCAGTGAAGCGAAACTTCACGACGCGCGTGAAATGTGAAATATCAGCGTTCTATCAAGTTTTTAGATTTGAAAGCCCACTCATTTTCTGTTTAACATCCTGTTAAGCACTACAATTATTCCTAAATTCGCTTATTTCTCAATTCGTTGTACTCCATATTGTACACCGTAAATTTTTTTACACTTGGGATCGCACCACGACTTATTGGAGCATTACCCCTTATCGACTGATCTCTCAGACAATTCTTTTGATGACAGGGTGTCATTGAGGACATTTTCAAATTCGGCAAGTGTTTGAGCATTTAACGCGATGAAAGAACAATTCCTCAAAGCTTTTCAAATCCAATGATTGAAAACGCTTGTCAAAATGAGTGATCCCAACACTAAAACGGGAAGCCAGTAGTTGCTGCAAAGCATTCAACATGCCTTGACGACTTTCCTCACGAACTTCCTGACGGACTTCCTCAGTCATTTTCTGACGTATTTTCTCAGTCAGTTGCGCCAGTATGTCTTGAAAAAGGGGTGAGTTTTCTACAAATTCCATATTGCACCTCAGTATTTGCTGAACCAATTTTCTATTCAGTACATAGCTAGCTAACAGGCCTAAGAACATTTCTAATTCATCAGCATGTTCTTCTTGCCGGATGCGCTCTGCACACGTTTGTAGCATTTCAACAGTATTGCCGCCCTGCATCAAGGGTACAAAAGGTAACATGGCGGGATTATTAAAAGCTAATGCTTTTTTGGCCTCCAATTCCCACAGCGCGATGACTTTAAAGTCTTGATGAGCCGTTTGCCCCATAAATTCTTCATGAAAGCAAGTCGCTACCTTTTTATCGACAGGATGTGGGCGAAAATAAACGACTGTGACAAAGACTGGCATGTCGTATTTTTCACGCGCTAATGCTGCGTAAGCCATTAGGCGCTCAGGCATATTCGGTTTGTAAACGAATTGCAATTCTGTCAATGATAAAAAACTCCCCTGAGTTCCATTGACTTTTAACAGTGAATCAGAATCTCTTTGGATAAACTGAAAGTCACTGGATAATTCCTCTTTTCACGCAAAAGTTTTTGCGCGCAAAAACTTTATTTCACGCTTAAGTTTCGCGGAGCGAAACTTAAGCGTGAAATCGTGAAAACGACTTTAAGGGGTTGTTGTAAAGTCCATTCTATCCATGCTTGATTATACAGGTGAATAATCCTTTTACCACCGGGTGTGATTAAAACTGCATGGCTATTCACCCCAGGTTCCACCTGGGGCTATTCACATTCAACCCCTTCGGGGTTGTGCGTCTAAAAATCGGCAACTGTGCTCTTTTCGTTCCAAATTTATTTTGCTTCTGTGCTTTTGGAGTGCAAAATTTATTTTGCTTCTGTGCTTTTGGAGTGCAAAATTTATTTTGCTTCTGTACTCTTGGAGTGCATGTTATTTTGCGGCTTTGCTCTTTTCGTTCCAAATTTATTTTGCGGTGGTGCGATTTTCGTTCTAAATTTATTTTCGCGAAGGTGCAATTGATTGATAATGAGCTTTTTTTGGGAATGCGCCCGGTTCGCATTTGCATACCTACTTGATATAAGTGTACTTTATTCAATCGGGAAACGCTATATCAATTTTTCTCTATATAACCGCCACGCTAATTTTTTGCCGAGTTTTTCAAATCGTTCCAACATTTTTTGCCCTTCCTCACTTTCAAGCCGATTTTCGTTTTTATACTTTTTTAATTTGGCTTTCAGCAAACAAGCTTCTTCTAAAGCTTCACTTCTGGTTTCATTGCCTTCTCTTTTCTGCTATCCCAACGTAAATAGCGTGGATCAAGGAAATAATTATCGACATGCCGCTCACCTTCGTAATACTGCTCTTGATAAACCATCCCTTGTTCATTAAATTTCAATTCCACGATTTCCCAAGGTTCAAAGCACGACGCAATCAGAGGCGAATGTGTGGCAAAAAAGAACTGTGCTTGTGGCGCAAGTTGAGTGTAATAGTCGATAATTTCTGTTTGAATATCTGGATATAATGATCTTTCTGGTTCATCAACCAAAATAATCGTATCTTCCGTCTTCAATTGAAAAAGTGGCGTGAGCGTTAAAATAAATTGTTTGGTTCCCGTACTCCAAGCCTGATATGGGATTTCAGTGCCACTTAGAGATTGAATCTTAATGAATTTTAAATCCTCAATGGATTGAAAATCAAAAGTGGTTTTGAGGTTTAAATGAAATAGATTAAGAATAGGATTGAGTTTTTGCGCTAAGTTTTCAATTGGATTAGGATTTTCTTGTTTCCATCGCTTAAATTCAGATAGAACGCTTTCTCCTTTTTCCATACTGTCCGTAAAAGCGTTAGCCATTTGCTGACTGTATTTTAACTCTTCTACCTTGTAGTCATTGATATTTCTTAAAATATCCGTCCAAATTTCTAAAAAACTTTCTGTTTCAAAGTCAAATACTTTCCACTTTTTTTGATCTTCTTTAATTTCGATTTCAGCTTTTAAATAATCAAAAGGGTGAGTCAGTTGATTTTGATCTTGTAAAATGCGATTCACATGATCAACAATCTCGGCTGGAAAAGAAATCAGTTTATTTTTATCCACATAGAACTCTTGGATAAAATATAGGGGTACAATATTTTCGGCTTGGGAAGATTCAAATACCATTTCCAAACAATATTTCCTTTATCGAAGACTTCTATAAGTGTCTTTATGTCTTTAAAATAACCGGTTATTTGGATATTTTTCAGAAGCTGTTTTTGAGCAATCGAATTAAGGCTTGCTTGTAGACTGTCATCATGATTAGGTTTAAAGGTGGCTCCCAAAACAAGCTTGCAAATATTCAATAAACTTGTTTTCCCAGTACCACTTTGTCCAATAAAACAAATTTTATCCAAGGCTTGATCTTCTTTTTCGTGCCCTTTGGGGTAAGTCAGATCAAGCATCAGGTTTTTGAATTGGTTATAATCTTTAATGTTTATTTGAGTGATTTTCATAAAATGAATCTTTAAGTTGAATATTTAAGTGTTACAGAATTATATGATGATTTTATTGGGAAATTTTAATTATCAACTTTTATCACTTAATTTCCAAATGAAAAATCAGTCTATCTAAGGCATTATAAACAAAGGATTTTCCAGAATTATTCTGCCCCGCCAAGATTTTTAACCTGAATTTTGGCAGCTTTCAATTTTTCCAAAATTCTTTTTGAAATATATAGGACTTACGCATTGACAGATTTTAGCTTTTATGCTCTCGCTTAAATACCAAGGGTTTAATATTGTGACTGATAACTCAATTTCACATTTCGATGCGATAGTACAGCGAAGCTGTACTTGAGCGTGAGCCGAAGACCAGCGAAGCTAAATTCAGTTTTTGCGCGCAAAAACTTATTAAGTGAAAATCAGATTTTTAACCCTTTTTATATTGTGAAATATTATTTTCAACCAATTGATTTTTTTATAGAATTTACTTTTATAAATTTGTCAATGCGTAAGTCCTAATATAAATCGCATCTTAAAATCCAGATTGGAAGCAAATAACCCGAGGGAGGGCCATTGCTTTGGTTTAGTTGGGAGTTGTGATGGGTTGATCTCGCACCGCGAAACACGAAGTTTATCGATCTGGGTGGCCTACATTAACATAAGCGACGTTCGCGATTTTTCGTAAATCCGTTTAACATAAACGACGCGAACGTCTCACTCTCTTGAAAAGGGACAGACCACATTTCTTCGTCGCTTTAGCCGCTGCCATGTTATCTGCCTTGATGATGCTGAAAAGAAGCTTATCAACACTGCTTTTCCCAATATCATTGGAAGCGGCAATCACTGTTAAGCCATCAAGAATAATTTTTGCTTTTGGCAGTCGTCATAAGTGCTTAATAGTTATTTCCATCATTTATTGAATTTTTGATGGCTTTATTCTGAACAGCTGAAGGAAGTTCCAAAAAAATATGTGGTCTGCCCCCTATTTTCTTTCATGCTTTGGGAAGGTTGTTTTAAGTCTCGGTGCTTCGTTACCTATACTTACTTGAACTTTATCCTTATGTTGAATTAAATCCAGTTAGGGCAGGTTGAAGAACCAAGTGCTTATAGCGGGTCTTGTTATTCTATTAATGCCTTGGGTGTCAAAAGTGATTTACAAACACCTCACCGAATAATATCTGGCTAGAGGTAGAACTAAGGATGATAGATATTGTAACTATCGTGAATTGTTTAAAGCACTTATTTATGGAAACAGCAATTGCTAAAAGAAATAAGAGATAATATCAGTCTTGGTAATAAACGATTCACGACACAGATAGAGGCATTGACAAATCGGCGAGTAACGGCAAAGAAAGCTTCCATACCAAGGAAAATAAAAGATAATATCAACAATAATCAATTAATGTTACTCTGACCCAAATTATTAATATTAAGACTTTCTTTACGAGATGCTAGTAAAATAAAACCACTCCAAATAAGAAAAATTAATTATTCTGTGACACTTTTGATTTTAGAATATCAAATCCATTTTTTATAAGAATTGAAGATAACTTATTTTTTATGATTTCGTTTTTAATTAATACATTATATCTTAATAATTTCCTTATATTGTCAGCATATTTTTCTATGGAAAACTTTACTTGGCTAGGCCATATTTTAATTCTCAACAAAATTAATAATACCCATATAATATTCCCATCTTTAATTCTACAAGCATTTGAATATAAATAATTTATATCTTTATTGTCCAAATAAAAATGAAATAATTTTATTAAATCAGAACTTACTTCAAATTTACTATTTAATATTTTAAATATTTCAGTTAATATTAAACATTCTGCGTTATTCAGTTTTTCTTTTGAAATTTCAAATTCATTAAAAAATAGTTTTCTCCAATTCAGTTTCATGAGAAAGTTTGAGTGATTTAATTTTGTGTCAGCGGCTTGAAGGAGAGTAAGTAAACTTTTTTCAGTATTCTCACAAACACTTTTAGACAATTCTATAAGAATTTTCTTTTTTATTTCTGAATAGGAAAAATAAGAAAACTTATTTCTATTATTTAAATAGAATAAAAATAAATTAGCCTTTAGATAAAGATAATTACATTCTATTTCATCTAAAAAATGACATCTTAAACATGTATACCAGAATAATCGGAAAATATTATAGCAATTATCATCTGAGCCTTTCTTGTAAAAATGTAATTGAACTGAAGATGAATTTATTAGAGAATAGTATTGCTCTAAGTATGAACCGAAAGGTGTGGAAGTGTCTATAACTTCTGTTCTATCTATATACATTGCACCAATACTAAGTCTATGAAAATAATTTTTTTGACACAACCGTGATTTAAAAATGTCATTAATTTGATTTATTTCATTATGTTCTGGAATTTTGTCGCCAATTGCAACTAAATCAATATCTGAAAGAATTTTATCTTTGTAAAAAGTGACTTCATTTGCAGATATAGACCCTGTAAGAACCCAATCAAAATTAGAGGTTTGAGAGTCGTTTACAATTACATCTTTTAAGGATTTGCTTATCTTATTTCTAAATTCGATAAGTACACTTTTGTTATAGCTCTCAACATTATCTATGATTTCAAAATAGCAGTCTTTGAGAGTGTTTGAATTGTTAAGTTTTTTGGCATCATCCCAATTTATCCATTTAAAAGCCTTATGTTCGTATGATAATAAAACTAATTTTTGGGTAGTGAGTTTTGTAGGGAAGATTTTAATATATTTCTGATCATTGTTTGAAAGTTTATAATTAATGGCAAAAGGAAAAAAAATAGTATTAATATTCAGGTCAATATTTATCGATGTTTCTTCTTCACATTCTCTCAGAGCACATGTTAAAGAAGATTCCGATAAATCTTTTATTCCCTTTGGAGGCTCCCAAATATTGGTTTGGGAATTTAGTAGAATAAGGTATTTATTTTCATTACCATCATTATAAAACAAAAACAAACCTGCACCTGAAATTATATTTATCATAGAATTGATTCTAAATTGATTAGACTTAAAGGACATGTACCAACACCTTTTGTTATATTTGGAAGTATGTTTTTGCAAGGTAAAGTCGTGAGATTTGCATTATAATTATCAAGAATATTTATTAAACGGTTATTTGACAAATTACCTAAAGAAGATGATTTTTCGTTTATTGCAATGCAGCATTTATATATTTCACCATCATTATCAATCGTAACTAATGGGCGTTGTTTTAATATACATGAATTAATACCAATTTTACCGTTTTTCATCAAAGGAGATTCAATTCTTATTTCTGGTTTATGCTTGCCCATACATTTTTTTATTAATAGTTTAATATCTGAAAAACCAGAATTTGATTCTTGATTATTGCCTCTGCCTAAAGGTGTTTTATACAGCACTTTAAACCTTTTTATAATTTGATTAGAAAAAAGATTACCTAATATAGGATTACTTACAACGTCATCAAGAAATATATTTACCCCAATTTTGGTTTGAGGGAAATTTATTTTTGAAAGTATGTATACAAAAGATTTATAATTGTTGTATTCTTTATGGTAACTTAACCAAAGAGTAGTAGGCGGACTTCTTTTTATCCATTCTAAATTTTTATTCAATAAAGAACCGTTTGTTGTTATCGTATATGACAAGTTATTTGATAAAATACTTTGACAAATATCCCCAATATTTTCTATCAATAGAGGCTCACCACCACTGAGACGAATTTCATTTATAGAGGTGCTTGAAATTTGATTAATAACAAAATCCCAGTTATCAATTACATAACTGCTGGATTTACGGCTATATGAAGAATTATTAAAGCAATAGGCACAAAAGAAATTGCATCTCTTTGTAAGATTAATAAATATAGGACTCGTATATTGTAACATATCTTTCTACAATTGAATTATTCTTAAATAGTGTTCTTCAACTTCAGTCATATTTCTATTTGTGAATTGAAAATCTTTTTTGTTTGAGTAAAAAGAAAATATCTTTCCTTCTATATCAATCAATAAACAATTGGGATATTTATTAAGAATATGATTTAATTCCTTCATTAATAAAGGCATCATTTCTACAAAAACTTCCTTGTACCATGGTAATAAAACAACTAATTGTTCATTAATTGGAAAAAGAAAGGAATTAGATAAAGAATCGTCATTATCTAGTAAGCCAATTGATAACTCTGATTCAATAATTTTAACTTCATTAGCTAAATCCTTTAAATTAGATAATTCCGATGATATGTTTTTATCTGGAGATAAAATCAATAAATTAAACTTAGAATCAAAATTGTTTGTTAATTCTGATGAAAGTATCTTATTTTCTATATTTTCCTTGGTTCCTGTTTTAGTGTTATTTGTAATAATAAAATTATCAATAACCATAATATCAACTTGACCAGTTTCAAAAAATTGTAAACAATCATTTAGACTACGAGCAATTGGTTTTCCTTGGATATTGAGAGAAGTATTTAATAAAACACCTATTCCTGTTTTTCCTTTAAAAGCACTTATTAGGTTGTAAAAGAGTCCATTTTCTTCATATTTAACAGTTTGAATTCTTGCAGTTCCATCTATATGACAAGATGCTGGTATTAAATTTGGTTCAAGGACAGTTGCTACTATATTCATATAGGGGTATTCAGAATTTATATCAAAATACAAATTGGAATCTTCATATAAAACAGAAGAGGCAAAAGGTCTCCATTGCTCCCTTTTCTTTATTCTATTAAGTTTTTTAATGTTGTTTTTGTCCCGAGGATCAGCTAAAATGCTTCTATTTCCAAGTGCTCTTGGGCCAATTTCCATATTTGATTGACACCAACCAATAATATAACCATTGGAAATTTTACTTGCTATATTGGAGATTAAACTATCGTAATCTGAGTATTCAACTATATTATAATTATAAGACATCTGGTGTTGCTTTAGTTGTGAAGAATCAATTTTGCTACCATAACAAATATTTGAAAGAGTTGAACGTTTGAAACCTAATTCACTAGATACCAATTGAGCTGCACCTAAGGACAAACCTGAATCACCTGCAATTGGATGAAAGTAATATTTGTCGAATAAATTACTTTTTATCAATTTTCCATTTGAAACACTATTATAAAAACCACCACCAGCACAACATATATTTCTTGATGGAACCAGTGCACGTCCTTTTTGAAATAATTCTAATGTTATATTCTCAAAATGATTTTGTATTGAACTTGCAATATCCTGATGATATTGATTAAATTCACTACTATTGGTATTTCTTCGACCAATATATTTCTCAATAATATTTGTCCAGTTTTCAGCTTTTGCTATTTGTTTAGAAAAAGCATCTGATAGAAAAAATGGAGTGTTGTCATCAAAAAGAGACTGGATTAATGCTAAATATTTTGGTTGACCATAAGAAGACAACCCCATTAGCTTACCTGCTTTTTCTCTGCCTCTTAATCCTAGCCATATTGCAAAAGCTTCATATAAGTAAACATGACTATGGTAAAAAGGAACACTAAATACTTTTTTTAATTGATTTTTCTGCGCATGGCAAATACTTGCTGTTTCGTTGTCACCATAAGCATCCATTGTAATAACACAGGAGTCTTCATACTTTGATGAATAGAACGCACAGGCTGCATGTGCTAAATGATGGTTTATTCTATAAAGTTTCTCAACATTGGGAAAAATAGCGAGAAGTTCATTTTCCCATAATGATTTGTGGTAAAATCTTGAGCTAGGGTTATATGATAAGTTGTTATAAGCTTTTGGAGGCCATTTATCTGGTTCACCAACCACCGCAATAAAGCGAACTTTTTTGAGAGGAGTATTAAATTCTGCAAAAATATTGCGAATAAGTTTAGGTGAAAAAATGAAGCTACCACCTTTTATACCTGAATATTTTTCTTCTTCTGCTATGAAAATTATTTTCCCTTCATTATTTAGCAAAGATATAGATAAATCATGACCTATTAAATGTATTCCTAATATCAGTTTTTCTTTCATAAATACTCGCTGTTTTTTTCTTTTTGCTCACTTAAAGCATTAGAAATATCTTGTTTTATGTTTGTTGGCAAAAAATCGTAGTGCCAATTAGGGTCAAATTGATCATTCTTTATAGCATTGAATAATCCTTGTTTTAAGTCATTGAAGAAACCAAACTTAGTATTTTCTTCATGATTCTTAAATTCTAGTGTGTTTAAGTAAGTCGGTAGATAAAAAATGACACTATTTATAATATTTTTTTCGCCAATTGTACCTAATACATATATTATTTCGCCAATAGCATAAATATCTTTTTCAGTAGTTAGAGCTTTGTAGAGCGTTTCACACAATTCAACTAACTTTAATTCTTCGATTATCAAGGCTGGAATACATCTATATAGCCTTTCTGAGTCATCTAATTTCAATAATTCGATCAATTTATTGTTCAATTGAATTTTACTTTCTTCACTTGGTAGACTAGAACGATTAAGCAATATTTGTTTTTTATATGATACAATAGCATCAAGTAAAAACAATTCCTGACCACTAAAAAGTTTTGAAATGAGCAAGGATAGCTTATTAATATCGTCATTAGTTTCAACTCTTACTGAACGCAGTATTCTGGCCCATTCTTTAATGTTAATGTTATGATTGAATTCAAGCCATTGTTCAATTTTTATAGTATCATACTTGTCTTTAAGGATATCAAGAATACGCCTTCTTAAATATGATGTCTCATTACTTGTATCAGAAAGCAAATTTTCGTATTCAGATATTAGAAATTCAACATTTTCATGACCAAATTTTCCTAACGCTATAGCAATACTTGTTTTTTTATCAAAATCAAGTTCAGACTTATAAATAGTAATTAATTTATCTGAAATTTTCCAACGTAGCTTTGTTAATATTGTTGCAGTTTCATTTCTAGTCCAATGGGAAGAAACTTTTAAAACATTTTCTATTAAAATTTCAATCTCACTATCAGATGGTTCAAATCCGCGATCAATACAATGAACAATAAGAAAAGGATTACTTATTACAATTTCATTAAAAGGAAAGTTTTTTTTATCTACAAGTATTGAATAGGTGGCAATTGTACTTTCCCAAATGCTAGACTGACATATATTTGTAAGATGTGCATTTTCAATGTTAGAATTAATCCATTCATATGCTATAAGAAGTTCTTGAGATGATCTATGGGAAAATCTAATAGTCTTATCATCTTGATTAAATACATTTGCTCTAATTCCTATTTCCAAAAATTCTGAATACGTAAGAGCATAAAGATCAAGTTTTATTACTATATTATGAAATAAGCTTTCTCCGTCTTGCTCTCTAAAAAACTGAAAACTTCCAAATTCTCTCAAGGATAATGCAAACATTCTAAATATTTTAATTATCTTTTCTTTTAGCTTAGTTTGCTTGTTGTTGATATCAAAATGTTTTATTTTATCTATCATTCTTTCAATTCTTTGTTTTATGCTATCGTACTCATATTGGAGAATTTGTCTAATATTAATATTAATTTGTGCATCAATATTATTATTAACTATATATCTCTTTAGTAGTTGGAATTCTAAAGGCAGTAGTTCTTGTTTTATATCTTTATCAATTCGTCCATAAAGACTTTTTTGAATATCTGTTTTGGAAATCGGCATAATTATGCCTGTATCTGTAAATTTTGATTCTAAACTTTTTAGTAACCAATCTTTATCATATGGCTGACAAAAGATAATGAAATTTGCACCTACTTCATTTTTACAATTCTTTAGAAAGGGTATAAGAACACTTTTATCTTTTAAATCTTCGATTCCATCAACTAGTAAAACAAGGTTAAACTCAATTAAGAAAGATTTAATTTCATTTAGTTTGATAAAGTACCTACCTTCCTTAAAATATTTATGAAGCAATTCGATAGCCGGGATTAAACTTACATTGTAATTATTTAAAAAACCAGCGTTAAAGTAAATTGCAATTTTTTTAACTCTATCACTTTTATATTCAGTAGCTATAAAATATGAGATTCTCTTGGCGGATATAGTTTTTCCTGAACCACTTTCACCTACAATTATAATAGGATTGCTATTTTCAATAATAAGTTCTTTTAAATCAAATTTTTGCCCTCTAATATAGATATCTAGGGAAAAAAGTTCATCATAACTTGAAATAAAAGGGTCTGACTTAAAACTTTTTTTCTCTCTTTCAAGAATAGTGTTTACAAATGCATTTACGGACTGAAAAGATGAAATTTCAATTTTTTCAAATTCTGTATTTGAGATATAGTAACCGAAAATATTTCTTTTATCGGCTTTAGGAATTGGAATAAACTCAGGTTCAGAGTAATTTAATTTTGATTTTACATATTCATCTGTAAGTAACTTTTTTAATATATTTTCAAAATATAATATTGGTGTAGTAATGTATTCTTCAGAAAACATTTTCATCAAACCCATTGCAAAAGGAGATGGATTATCTTTTAACCCTCCATAAGATGTTTCTCCTTCAGTTGTGCTAGTTATTAATATTAGAGAAGAAAAATTAGGCTGAAATTTTTTTAATTCATTAACAAAAATATTCTTAAACGTAACAGGAGTTTGAAAAGTTCTGCATAAATCTAAACAAATAACTAAATGTCCTATTTTGCGATTGCAAAGCACTGACAATAGACGTGTTACTTTTAAGCCTGCTTCAATATCGTTGACTCTAGAATTATTCGAATAGATGAAAATATCTCCATCTTCCACTGAATACCCATGTCCAGATATATATACAAAAGTAACCTCACTATTGTTTAAATGAATCTTTTTTTCAAAATTATTGAAAATATTTATTAGGCTATCTGAGCTTTTTATAGATAATGGTTTTTCGAATGAAACCCATTCAGGAGTGTAACTTGATGAGTTTCTATATAAAGCATCAAATAATGAAAAAGCAGAAGCTTTGGGAGAAGTTAATGTGGGAAGATGAACGTATTCATCTCCATATATAAACAATGCACAGGCTTTCATTTTATGAGTTACTTTGTAAATTCCAATTCTATACTTGATTCAATTTTACCGCTTGCTATGAAAATTTTTCCTTCAAGAGAAAATCCCAATTTCACTGAAATCTTGGATAATTTCAATGATGAGTCCTTGTCACTATTTAAAGTATCAAGATTATAAATCAGCGGAAAGACGTTTTCTCTTAATTGAGTTTCGATTTCCGAATACTTCATTTCGATTATGTTCTTTTTTATAGTACCTTGGGAACCACCAAATTGTTCCTGTTCATCTGTTTCTTCTTCAGTGACCGTTGTAAATATTCTAATTTTATTTTCTTTATTCATAGTAAATTCCTTTATACCTTACTTGATTTATGAAAATGTCTAACCATTTCAAAGTAGCTGATAGTTTGAAAGTAGTTAATAGTTTGTTTGTAAATATAATATAAATTTTGATAATTCCTAATTCAGTATATGCAATAAAGTAAAATGTGACTTTGTTTTCTATTTCATACCCGATTTTAATCTGGATTACTACTTAGTTGATAGTTTGTTTGTAAATAAAAAATAGGGGACAGACCCAATAGAGATCGGAACACTTTTTGCCGAGGCGAAATCTACTTCAACTGTGGCCCCATTTTTGGGCCCCCGCGTTGTTCTAAAATTTTGAATCGCCCGCTGGCATTTTTGAAAAAACCTTTAAATAACAATAGTTTCAATATTATTGTACGAGCGAGGATATCAATCAACAAAATACGTCCAACTCAACGGACACTATCACAAGAGTTAAACGGGCTTATGGGGTGCTGAATGGTTATTAGTCTTGGGCCCAGTTTTCCCTTTCCACACGTATTTCTGCTGTCAGAAAGTCTAAATTATCCATATTTGAATCATTTGTCGCAAGAACAAGCTCATATCTTTTTGCAGTTGCGGCAATTAGAAGGTCCATATTTGCTATTGGTTTCCCTACTTTTCTCAGTTCAGCTTTCATTTTTCCCCAAATAGCCCAAACTTCTTGATCGACTGCAAGCGATAGAATGGCTTCTTTGAAAATTCCAATTTGTTCTATCTAAATTATATTCTTTTCTTTGTGATTTTTCGGCTCCAAATATCAATTCACCTAAAGTCGCTTCGCTCATATAAAGTGTCGTATTACTTCTAATAGAATTAATAATTTGAACAACTCTTTTTTCTTCAACAGAGCGTCTTTCAGCCGGTTTTTTTAATGCGTTAGAGTAATAAATACAATTATTGGTATCCAGCAAGTATCCATCAACTTTTTGTTTCATTTGTCTTAAACAATTCCATCAAAAAAAGGGGGATGATTATCTTTATCGAATCGTGAAGATTGAATGTTTTTAATCCATTCTTCTGAATTAGCATCCTCGTCAGGGTATGGTGTTATTTTAATGGATGCTAATATTGCTTCTCTTTGTTCTTTGTTTCGGCGCGGTAGTGGTGTACTTTGTTGTGTTATGGGAGTATTTCCTAATCTCTCAAAAATTCGCACGAGTATTTGTGGATTTTGTCTTAAAAAATGATTAAAAGCCACTTGAACATCATTAGAATTGATATGAGCAGTGTTTACATTGTTTGGTGCTGCTACATCTAAGGAAATACGAAAGTTAGAGGTGGTTTTTTGAGCAACTTTGTTCATACTTGTTATAATAAATAGTAGATAAAATGTGATCGGTTCCCTATTTTTCCACATCTAGGGATCACAGTGACATCGCACCAGCACTCGAAACACACAATAGCATTCCTCAGTCAAGCGAATCTATTGGTTGAATGCTCTTATGTAAACCACGCAGCCAACTTGGCTACGATTATCAATAGAGTCAGCAGCATAAGCCAACTCAAATAAAGCTATCTTAAAAGTGGCCTCCTTTAGTTAGTGCATGATATATAACGAACACACAACTTTGAGCCACGCGGCCCACTTGAGCTTAGATATAACTCATCAGTTATCACGTTATCAGTTATCAGTTATCAGTTATCAGTGGATGCCATACTTTATATTGAGAGGGCAATGATAAAGGATTGCCCATACCAAATTCAAGAATTTTTGCCGTTATCAATGTATCGGCAATATTTTTTAGGGTGCGTCATTCTAATAAATGATAAATAAATGTCAAGCTTTCTTTTCAAATTGTAAATATTTTTTCCATTATCCACATTTTAAGCTGGGTTATTTTCCAATGGCTGGCATTTCTTTATCAGTACACAGACTTGAGTCAACTCTCACCATAATGCTCGGGCCCGCGAAAGCCAATATAACACCCACCCTTGGTATATTTTGTATTATAACCCACTCGCCATCCGGCAAAACCAATATTGGTAGCGCAAACATAATACACTTGCTTGGTGCCATACACCTTCGTGGCCCTATAAATCAGCTATATACAGGTACTTTGATGCCCTTTGACATGCTCCCTTTAACCTTCGACAAGCTCAAAAGCACATTCTCTTCACATGTTAAAAAATTCATTGCGAGACGATTTATAACCCAAAATAAATGTCAAGGTTTTTTTCAAATTTTTTGGAAATATTTTTTTTATAAAAATGTGTCAATTTTGAGCAACACCTGACGACAACACCTCAGATTGATTCAAATCACAAAATCACGCCAATTTTTTAATTAATGTGTTTGTCATTAATAATTAATGATTAATCATTTTCACCTGCCCAGAATCAATTACAGAAAATGATTCCAGTGCCGAAGCAAGATGAGATTACAGAAAATGAGTGAATTTTCAAATCTCAAAACGTGATAGAACGCTGATATTTAGCTTCGCTGACCTTCGGTTCACGCAAAAGTTGCGCGCAACTTTTGCGTGAAATACTGATTATCATGATTTACACTGATTTTTATCAGCGGAAATCTAGAGGTACATGATTAATCAATGTTCTATCTTAAATTAATGTCGTGATCTGCAAGAATTGACTGCATAGCCCAACTTGAACTGTTGATAGGTTGGTACAAAGATTGTGATGGTAAGATGAACTGTCGGGGGAGGTTAGGAATGGGATTGGGTGGCCGTTGTCACCATTGATTGGGGTTTGTATTTGTTAGGATGGCTAAATAGAAAATGGGGCTTGCGATTTAGGAATGATTGGGTAGTGTAGTGGGTTGATCGTCGAAAAACGACGATCAACCTACTTTACACTCGTAGGCTAGGGGAATAAAACAAAATTCATTCCAACATGAGTGAAGTGAGCGTCACCTGTCAGAATATCCGTAATGCCAAGTTCTTGCATCACAACCATTGAAGTCAAATCGGTGAATGAAATATCGGGTTTATCTTGGAATTTTAGCCGTAACTTCTGAGAGGCTTCAAATCTTGAAGGTGTAATCCAAACCAAGTTGAGATAACCGTTTTATACAGCCGTCGAAATGCTTTCAAAGGCTGTCATAGCCTTCTCAATCGGCAATCGTTTGATAAGGAGAGTATAGACTTCATCCAACACATAGTCAGTCGTTATGATTGTCCCTTGTTTATTTCGCACTTCTTTGTAAAGTTTTTTGACTTGTTGATGATGCTTTTCTTTGCGATTAAAAAGATTGAACCAACCCCAAGTATCAATAAATAGTGTCATCATACTGCACCATACAACATATCATCAAGATTTTCTGAAAATGGGGCGACATCAATTATACCAATCAAGCCTAAAATCGGATCATTTTCAGGTGGTAAGGCCATTCTGTCAATTGATGTGGCAGCTTTATCGGTTTGTTTGAACTTGAGATACCGGATAAAGTTTTGCAATTCAAGCAGATAGGGACTCGACAGTTGTTCGATTTCCCGAAACAATTCTGTTTTTGTGGTTTGAGCAATTTCCATGTTTTATTTCTTTTGTAAGTAACGATTAACAAAAGTCAGTTCCGAACTTAGAACCGTTTGAAATCATATACCCATTTAACAGGATGTCAAACGTTAAATATCAAAATGTCAAAAAATAATTTTGTCAAACTGTAGTGTTCAACCGGGTGCGATTAAAAGTGCGGGGGTATTACTTATTAAGCTCAAGTCAGGTGGTGGCTCAAAACCTTTCACCACGCATTAGTTTTTTAAGCCATTTTTTAAGCAATGATGATGGACAGTCTATTTGAGATGCTCTCCCCCCACTTTTAATTTAATCGCACCTACCGTATTTATTGGCTTTGAAAAAATAAGTTCTCTATTGCCGCTGCCATGTTATCTGCCTTGATGATTTGGTGGGCAACAACCTGGGGTGTTAAATTTGAGCCAATTTATTGGTTTATTTTTCACTCTATTTTTATTCCAAATGGGGGGGATGGTGGGCAAGCGGGCGGTGAAATCTGGGTTTATTATTGAGTTCATTGTC
>QNEL01000031.1 GCA_003645185.1 Candidatus Parabeggiatoa sp. nov. 3 | reverse complement strand
TCTGAATTTCTAACTGAAATGATTTTTGTTGAAATATTTCAGTCGCGTGGGCAGCAAAAACACGCTACCCACCCTACATTTCTAACTGAAATGACTTTTGTTGAAATATTTCAGTCTATTATTTGGGTTAGATTCAATTTATAACTTATTGATTTTTAAAGAACATAACGTTTGATTACCTGCCTTTTCAAACGTGGAGTCGCATTATAAATCAAAATCAATTTTTTTTGTGTTTCAAATGGTTACGATTGATTACAGTTTATTACAGTTGGTTACAGTTGGTTACAGTTGGCAATTTGTGTCAATTTTTATTTTGCGAATGATGTGTTCTTTAACAAGATAAGGTATTGATTTTGTTCATTTTCAGATAAAGTCTTGACAACAATTTTAATAACAAGTGCTTTTTAATTATAAGATGATTTATTGAAAATGAAAATCGTTTTGTGAATAATCTGATTAATATCAAGGCCTTAAAATTTACAACCGATATCGATTTATGTTTAATGGTTAATGTTTAATGATTAATTATTTATTGAGTGAAGCATACCGATTTTTTAATTTCACGCAAAGACGCAAAGGCGCAAAGGTACTAATAATGAATAATCAAAAGATTCCAAAAGCACTGATAGATTTATTGCGAACAGCACAACGGGTAGTCGTATTAACAGGGGCCGGCACTTGGGCAGAAAGTGGGGTGCCAACTTTTCGTGATGCCCAAACGGGATTATGGGCACGTTATGATCCCAAAGAGTGGGTAACGTGTTTTTGTTGCCCACCATCCTCAGTAGTTCAAAAACAAATAAAAGCAAAATAAATTTTGCACTCCAATTGCAAAATCAATTTTTATTTTTAACGAAAATTTATTTTTAACGAAAATTGGCTCGTTGCAAAATCAATTTTTAACGATTTTAACCCCTCAAAGAAAAACATAATCGGTAATGAGTAATTGGTAATTAATAATTATATCTCTTGCACATTGACCTAATTTATTAGACAATGTCAACCCTTTTCGCGAAATCACAAACTCAACAATAACCAACAAACTCAAAATTTTCAAAAAACCTCTTTAGCGCCTTTAGCGCCTTTAGCGCCTTTTGCGTTTATATGTTTTTTTCAACGCAAGAGACGCAAAAGACGCTATTGTTTAAATCATAATATTAATCAGCGAAAATCATGACAATCAGTACAATCGGCGTTCTATCAATAATTGCAATAATTGATTTGAGAGCATGTATATTATGGAAGAATCTGAATTGGAAAAAACCGACTGGCATTTACCTTTTGGTGAATCCCTCCAGTGGGATTTGAGTCCTGTTGGTGTGCCCGTTTTACCCGAAACACTCGTGATGATTAAAACACCCCGAGTCGATATCTTAATCATTCGGCAACAAGAAACACATTGGACAGCAGAGCAATTAGAACGATTACCCGATGGCATCCGACAATGCACAGCGCCTTATCTTTTAATCGAATTTAAATACACCCAATCCCTGAGTGATAAAGCGATGCTTCAAACATTGGCTTATGATTACTTTTATAAACAGTCTCAAAAGTTAAAGGACGAACAAGTCCAAACCTTTTTAGTCACGGGGATGAAACCACAACAAGACACACGGAAACCTTATGGATATGACAACATGCTTTATCCGGGTGTGTACCACAGCCAACATCAATTAGAAAAACGCATTCAATTAATTTCGTTAAACGAATTAGCGGATAAACCTTATAATGCCGTATTCAAATTGTTTGCCACCCACCAAAAGGAAAAACAAAAAGCCTTTGAGCTTTTAAAACAAAGTCGTGATATTTCATCACTCCCAAAAGAATTAAAACCCTTATTGTTGGGATTACTTTATATAGGAGAACAAGACATGACTCCCGAAATGACCCCAGAAAGAGTACGTGAAGTAGGCAAAATTTGGGGAAAAGCCTATCTTTCCGGCCTAACACCCGAAGAACGGTTTATTGGCCTCAAACCCGAAGAACGGTTTATTGGCTTAAAACCCGAAGAACGGTTTATTGGGCTAAACCCTGAAGAACGGTTTATTGGGCTCAAACCCGAAGAACGCTTAGCTGGATTATCGGTTGAAGAAATTGAGGCTTACCTCAAACAACAAAAACAGGATTAAACATTATTTGTTACATCATTAAACATGATGAAATGGGTAATAATTTAGTTAAAATTGGCATGATGATTTTAGAACCTTTTTAGCGCCTTTTGCGCCTTTGCGTTCATAAGTTTTTTTTTCAACGCAAGAGACGCAAAAGACGCTTATTAATCAGCGGTGTCATGACAATCAGTACATGAGGCGTTCTATCATAATCAAAAAGACTACCGAACTAATGGACAACAATGAACAACCCAAAAAAAAGACACTCTGGCATCAAATCCTAGGCCGAATTTTTCAATTTTTATTAACGCCCTTAGGGATAACCGTATTAACCGATGTAGAAGTGATGTCCAACCCACCCGAGGCCGATATCTTATTATTAAAACGAGAAAACTTGCCTTGGACAACAGAACAATTGGAAAGATTACCTGACGGGATTAGAGAAAGCCAGGCCCCTCAAATTTTGATTGAATTTAAGGCCACACAATCCCTGTCAAAAGAAAGCTTTATTCAAGCCGCCGCGTATGAATACTTTTACAAACAATCACAAGAATTATCCGATGACGACATACAAACTTTCGTAATCAGTGCGATACAACCTCAAAAAGCGAATCGTGAACAATACGGTTATCGCATAAAAGTACAACCTGGCGTTTATCAAAGTGATCACATTGCTTTTAATCATATCACTTTGATATCCCTTAACGAATTACCCGATGAACTTCACAATGCTTGGCTAACCTGTTTAGCCAGTAAAAAACTCAAACGACTCAAAGCGTTTAATCTGTTGAAATCTCAAGGTTTCAAATTCATTACAGCGCCTTTCAAATGGTTTTTAATCGAATTATTGCTTTTTATCTCAACAAAAGGAGATGATGACATGAGTCTTGACTTCACGCCTCAACAAATCAAAGAAATGGGCGAAATGTGGGCCAGTGATCTTTTTACCCCTGAAGAACGTATCGCTGCTGTATCTGACATGCCGCTAGAAGAACGCTTAGCCGATACCAACCCCATTGAAGTGATGAATTTGTTTAAACAGCAAAATCAATTGGCTAAATTGTCTTTTTCAGAAATTGAAGAATTTGAAGAACACTTCAAAAAACTCAAACAACAGAAAAAAGGTAAAAGGTAATTGATGATTAGCAATCGCTAATTGGTAAAATGTCATAAGCAGTCAAGTTATCGCTTTTTATCTCAACAAAAGGAGATGATGACATGAGTCTTTTCACGCCTGAACAAATCAAAGAAATGGGCGAAATGTGGGCCAGTGATCTTTTTACCCCTGAAGAACGTATCGCTGCCATATCTGATATGCCACTAGAAGAACGCTTAGCCGATACCAACCCCATTGAAGTGATGAATTACTTCAAGCCTGAACAACGCTTAGCCGGCTTATCCCTCAAAGAAATCGAGGCTTACATCGAACAACGAAAACAACAGACTCAAAGCGTTTAATCTGTTGAAATCTCAAGGTTTCAAATTCATTACAGCGCCTTTCAAATGGTTTTTAATCGAATTATTGCAACTTATCTCAACAAAAGGAGATGATCACATGAGTCTTTTCACGCCTGAACAAATTAAAGAAATGGGCGAAATGTGGGCCAGTGATCTGTTTACCCCTGAAGAACGTATCGCTGCCATATCTGATTTATCACTAGAAGAACGCTTAGCTGGCGCAAATCCCGCTGAGGTTATCAGTTACTTAAAACCTAAACTCAAACTCTCGGAAATACTCGCTGGCTTATCTGTGTCTGAAATTGAAGAACTTGAAAAACAGCTCAAACAACTCAAACGACAAGGGTAGTTTATAATTGATTGATAATTGCAAATTGCAAAATAACAATCCGTGTCCATTATCACATAACTCATTTACAAATCGAACAAACGATAACATTGCACGTACATTGTCACACATTTTTTTAATATCTCTTGCACATTGACCTAATTTATAAGACAATGTCAACCCTCTTCGCGACTCGCAAACTCAACAACAACCAACAACTCAAAATTTTCAAAAAACCTCTTTAGCGCCTTTTGCGCCTTTTGCGCCTTTTGCGTTTATATTTAAAAGTTTTTTTCAACGCAAGAGACGCAAAAGACGCTATTTAATATAAATAGCGAATAATTACCATGAAAATATCTGTAGAATTACCCAACGATATCACAGGCGTGGATCAGCGTTATCTCAAAGAAGCCCTTGTCAGCACCCTTTACTCAACAGGCAAGCTTTCTGAGAAACAAGCACGCCAAATTGTGGGCATGACGCGCCGCGCTTTTGAGGATATGCTATATCGCTTTGGTTTTTCAGTTCTCATCGACAATCAAGACAATCTTAATATTGAACTCAATACATGACTGATCAGAGATTGATTATCAGTAATACCGGCCCGCTATCAATGTAGGGTGGGTAACGTCTTTATGTTGCCCACCATTTAAATCTATCAATTCATTATATTAAAACCAACGGAAGGAGGCACATCATGTCTACCAAACCAAAACGATCCCCACCTTGGGGCCCCCCTATTTTAGGGATAGGCATCGTATTGGCCTTGACTTGGCAACCCCTACAGGCCGCCACATTCCAAGGCTCGGCCTTTAAAGACTTAAACAACAACGGCCTCATGGAAGCCTGTGAACCCGTCTTGCCCAACACCACCCTCTTCATAAGAGACAACACAGAGGCCGATGCAGGGCGCGGTGGATTATTTAACCGCCTAACAGACGAAAACGGCCAATACCTCTCCATTTCTCACAACACCGGCAGCCATACCCTCTGGAGCGACATCCCCGCAGGCTGGGAACAAACCGCGCCAGAAAGAGGCCAAGGCACGGCCTTCTACGATGTGAACATCGCCAATAGCAGCGACACCGTCACAATCGACTTTGGATTGCGCGATCCGAATCAACCCGTGCGAAATTGTACGATTTGTGACACCGTCACCCAAATCCCCACGGCCCAATGTCAAGCCCTAATCGCCCTGTACGACAGCACAGATGGCGACAACTGGACAAACAAGGCTAGCTGGAAACAGACGAATACGCCTTGTAGTTGGGAAGGTATTATCTGTAATGGCGATGGGAACGTCACTAACATCAGTCTGTACAGTAATCAACTCACGGGTACGCTCCCCGATTTTAGCGCGTTGACTGAGTTGCAAGAGCTACGGCTGCATACGAATCAACTCAGTGGTTCCATCCCTGATTTGAGTGCGTTGATCAATTTGCAATTCCTGAGTTTTGGTAATAATAAACTCACCGGCTCTGTTCCGGATTTGAGTGCGTTGACCCATTTGCAAAATGTACGGCTATATAGCAATCAACTCACGGGTTCTATCCCTGATTTGAGTACGTTGAGCAATTTGCAATTCCTGAGTCTTGGTGACAATCAGCTAACTGGGCCAATTCCAGACTTGAGTGCTTTGACAAATTTACAAGAATTACGGCTATATGATAATCAGCTAACTGGGTCAATTCCTGATGAGCTGAGTGGTTTTACCAAGTTGAAAATATTGCGCTTAGAGGAAAACCAGTTCACTGGCACCATTCCCAACTTGAGTAGCTTGACCAAGTTGACAGACTTGCGTTTGTCTAAAAACCAACTAACCGGGCCAATTCCTGATCTGAGTAGTGTGTCTATGTTGTGGAATTTCAGTGTTTCCAATAATCAGTTAAGCGGCGAAATCCCTGGTTTGGCATCTTTATCAAAACTTGAAACATTTGATGTCACTGGTAATAGTGGGCTTTGCAAAGGTTTCAATGTTGATTACGCTGAACATCCAGAAGTTGATGAATTCCCCATTTGTGGCAATCCCAATATCACATTGACTAGCCCGGCTGACGGCGCGACGGATATTTCAATCTCAGGGCAAGTCTTTACTTGGGCACCTGATCCTGAAGCGTCTGCTCATCGCATTGTTATCAGTACACAATCTGATTTTGCAAATTTCACCGATACTGGTTCTGGTGGATATTGTAACGATACAACAACTTGTTTAACTGCCGCCAATACGGGTATGCAAGATTATACTGTTACCCTTAATTTGTCTGAAAACACCACCTATTATTGGAAAGTCAGGGCAAGTAGAAATCCTACTTTTTGGTCTGAAGTCCGTTCATTTACAACGGGTGGATTATTGGCCCATTGGACTTTTGACAACTGCGATGCCACCGATAGTAGCGATAACAGTTTTAACGGAATTATCCACAGTGAGCCAACTTGTGTTGATGGTGTGATGGGTAAAGGTTTCAAATTCGATGGCACGGATGACTTTATCGAAATCAACGGCGGTGAAATCTTGGCTAACCCTGTGATAACAACGGCAGCGTGGATTTATAAAACGGCTGAGACCAAAGGACTTGTTCTTTCAAAAATTGACCTCCTCAATAACAATGGTGACAACTATGCTATGGCTATTTCCAGTGGGAAAACAGAGGATAGAGTCACAGGTCAGGATTTATCTGTATCATACACCTTGAGTGATGAATACAATGATAAATGGGTTCATACCGTGTTTGTTTTAACCACAGAATCCATCGCTATTTACATTAACGGTGAACTGAAAAATCAGAAAAATCTACCTGAAGGTACTATACCTTACATGGGAGATGCACCATTGCAGATAGCCGGTACGCCACTTTCAAATCATGGCAATAAAATAGGTGCATTTTTCAATAGCGTGATTGATGAAGTGTACGTCTACAACCGCGCCCTATCTGCGTCCGAAATCCAGAACTATTACGATTCCACCAAACCCGCCACCACCGGCTGCAATGGCGACATCCAACTCCCTGACAATTTGTGTGAAGGTTTAGTTGTCAATTATACGTTTGATAACAATGCCAAGGATGTCAGCGGCAATGGCAATGATGGTACAGTCAATGGCCCAACTTTGACTACCGATAGACATGGCAATGCCGACAGTGCCTACAATTTTGGAAACGGCAATGCGACTAATTCCATTAAAATACCCCACACGATTCTCAATGGTTTAACCAATGTCACAACGAGCTTTTGGATTCAGACGGGCGATGATCCACAGCAAGCCATATTAAGTGGTGCCAATAGCACAGCAAGCAATGAGTATTTGCTCTACATGGATAAGGGAAGACAACGAGCGAATGTCAAGCAAAATAATGATGACTTGGTGGTTAGCGCCATAAATAACGAGCAATGGCATCATATTGTTGTCGTGCGAGACGGTAGTTCCGGGTTAACTCAGATCTTTATTAATGGAAACTTAGCCGGTTCAAAGGATTTACCGACGGGTGCGTTATCTATTGACGAAAATGGTTTGTGGATTGGGCGTGAGCAAGATTGTGTCGATGGATGTTTTGAGACTTATCAAGATTTCCACGGTAAGATTGATGATCTCACCATTCATAACCGCGCCCTCACTGCCTCCGAAATCCAGAGCTATTACAACGCCACCAAACCCGCCACCACCGGTTGCAATGGCGATATCCAACTCGCTGACAACTTGTGTGAAGGTTTAACGGCTTATTATCCCATGAATGGCAATGCCAACGATGCCAGTGGTAATGGGAGTAATGGTGTCGTCAATGGTGCAACGCTGACAACGGATCGACAGGGTAATGCCGATAGTGCTTATGAATTTGATGGACAAAGCAATGACATCAGTATTGCCGATTCATCACAAGTGGATTTTGCTCAAAACCAAGATTTTGCTGTGGTATTTTGGGTAAAAGTGGCTGATATACAACCCTTCACTAAAAGTGGGGACAATGACATTATTGAAAAATGGGATACGATTAGTTCAAATGGTTATCCTTATGTCATTCGCTATCTCAACCAAACTCACAAAGATCATGGAAAAATCGTTGTTGCCAGATATGATGGTGACGATAATCCGGGTTTTGGTTCTACTGTGAAAGTTAATGATGAGCAATTTCATCATGTTGCTTTCGTCAAAAACGGTGAGCAACTTCAATTGTTTATAGACGGCAATTTAGACGCGACTTTGACGGATAGAACAGTGGGTAACACCACCAATGACTCCCCATTATTTATTGGGCGGCGTGGCTCCGACATCGACAGCTATAAAAACCCCTTCAAAGGCGTAATAGATGATTTGCTCATTTACAACCGCGCCCTATCTGCGTCTGAAATCCAAACGCTTTATAACGCCGCTCCTGCTGATGAGACAGTGCTAGAAGACGCGGAAGATGGTGACACCAATGGTTGGAGTATCTCCGCTAATCCAACCGGTAATTCTGCTTTTGCAAATGTTTTCGATAGCGAAAAAGATAGCCAAGTAATGGAATTTACTGGCAATCCACGATCAACTTATAAATTCCCTTCTCCTGAAGATATGCCATTGAGTACCAGTAATTTCATTGTTCGCTGGGACATAAAAATGACAAAGGGGTTCGGTACAGTTTTCTGGCGCATTGAGACGACTGGATCGGTAATTTATATGGAATATCGCATGAATACCCCATTAGGTTGTCATCTCAGTAGCGAATCAACTTATGCCATTTGTGGGTTAGGCTTAGGTGAAAGTATGCAAAATGATTCTTGGCATACTATCACTCGTGACCTTAGAGCAGATTTAAAATCAGTTGCACCAGAACTTGAATTGCAATATGTTGAATTTTTGCTGGTTCATACGGCAGGGCGCGTGGATAATATCCAGCTACTCAACCATGATGCCATCAATTTCTATACTATCAGCGGTACAATCACCAATAATGGTCAAGGTATCAGTGGTAAATCTTTGTCTAACACCGGTGCTGATTGTCAACTATCTGATAGTCAAGGTAATTTCACCTGTACAGTACCAGAAGGGTGGTATGGCTCACTCACGCCTGAAAACACTAATGAGCATTATTTTGCCCCGCTCACTCGTGCTTATAGTGAAGTCTCTGAAAATATCACTGGGCAAGACTTTACCGTGAGATTGATTGAGGACGGTTTAGAAAACGCTGAGGATGGCGATGCTGATGGTTGGTTTGTCTATGATGACAATAAGGGAGAAGCTGCATTTGCAAATGTTGTCGAAAACGAAAATAACCGCGTGATTGAATTAACGGGCCATACTTCTTCTGGTTATAAATTCGCATTTCCCGATGGTACTCCATTTAGCACAACCCGGTTTATTGTTCAATGGCGGATGAAAAAACCTAACGCTACGGATTGGCAGCCGGTTTATTGGCGAGTCAAAACCAGCGGCGATATTATTTATATGGAATATCATGCTAATGGCCAAAAAGGTTGTAAGCTTGATGGAACCGGAAAATATATCATTTGTGTTGTAGGGGCACACATGCCCGCTAACACTTGGCACACCTTTACCCGTGATCTTGAAGCTGATTTAAAAGCAGTCAAACCTGATCTTGAATTGCAAGCAGTGGAATATTTGCAAATTCGGATGGATGGGCAAATTGATGATATTAAACTGCTCAGTGAAATGCCTACAGGCTGTGATGCCATCACCGAAATCCCAACGGCCCAATGTGAAGCCTTAGTCGCCCTGTACGACAGCACAGATGGTGATAACTGGACTAACAACGACGGTTGGAAAACGACGAATACGCCGTGTAGTTGGTATGGTATAGAATGTAGTGATGGAAATATCACTAAAATTTCTCTCTACAGAAATAAACTCAGCGGTTTTATTCCTGAGTTGACTGCCCTGACTGAGTTGCAGGCTCTTTATCTTTATGAAAATCAGTTGACAGGTTCTATTCCTGAGTTAAGTGTTCTGACTCATTTACAGGCGCTTCATCTCCATGTGAATCAGCTAAATGACACGATTCCTGAGTTGAGCAACTTAACGAAGCTTCAGTCGATTTACTTGGGGAAAAACCAACTCACAGGCAGTATTCCAGACTTGAGCAACCTGACTAACCTCAAAGTGTTAAGTCTGAAGTACAATGATTTGACTGGCACGATTCCAAAGTTAAGCCATTTAAGCCAATTGACGACTCTTTGGTTGGAAGGGAATAGCTTGACGGGTTCAATCCCAGATTTGTCTGGTTTAAGCTCATTGACTGGAATGCACCTCTCAGCGAATCAGCTCACTGGCGAAATTCCTGATTTGAGTGGCTTAACGTCGGCTCATTCCATTTATTTAGGGGACAACCAGTTAACGGGTAGTATTCCTGATTTGAGTCGTGTCACTAATTTATGGCATTTCAGTGTTGCCAATAATCAGTTAAACGGTGAAATTCCGAGCTTGTCCTCTTTACCAAGACTGGAATCATTTGATTTAACGGGTAACGAGAACAAATTCTGCCGAAACCCTGAAACTGATTACGCAGGGCGCACCGAAGTTGAGGCGTTTCCAATTTGCGGTACTCAAGAACCAGAGCCCGTTATCGAAGAACCGATAATAGAGGGCAATACCGTCAGTTTAGATGCCAGCGCCTCAATTGATTCTGATCCTGATGGACAGATTACCAGCTACACTTGGATAACTTCCGATGGTCAAATCATCACGGGTACCGATCCCACGCCCAGCATTACCTTCTCTGAGCCAGGTGAACATACCGTGACGTTGATCATCACCGACAACACCGGCAAAGTCAGTAAACCCGTGGTGCAAAAAGTCACAATTGGTACGCAGGAAACCAAGACAGGAGATGAATCGAGTACACCCGTTGATGATTTACCGCCGCCCTCTGTAGAAGAAACAGGCCCCTTCACCTTAACGGTTATCAAAAGAGGCACTGGCGAAGGCGAGTTTGAATCCACATCACCCGATAGCCAGCTTGATTGCGATATCGAGTGCAATCGGGCCAGTAGCGATTACGCTAAAGACTCTGATGTCATACTGTTAGCCACACCGGCCGCTGGTTCCGTTTTTAGTGGTTGGAGAGGAGGTTGCCGTGATAGCGAAGGAGAAGGGGTAGGCACCATCACGATAACTAAAAATCGATACTGTGAAGCGACGTTTGAATTGGATCCCGCTCAACAAACATTACATCGCGTCAGAGTGACTAAGATAGGAGACGGTATAGGTAGCATTACAGTGAAACAAGACGGTAATGTCGTCATCAGTTGTTCTAGCGACAGGGCTTGTGAAGAGAAATACTACGCCCCGGGCACCGAACTGACTTTAAGAGCCAGAGCAGGGGATAACGCCGATTTCGTCGGTTGGGGTGAAGATTGCAGTGGAAACGAAACCCCCCTCACGCTGATCATTGAAGAGGCTACCAAATGCACGGCAGAATTTGCGTTACGCCCACCGTTGCCAACGGAATACCGGCTAACAGTGAACATAGTGACAGAAACCACCAGCGAAGGGAAAGTGACAAGCGGCCGGGGTATTGAATGCGGTGAAGACTGTGTAGAAAACTACCTAGACGGTGAAATGGTTCGATTATTCGCCATACCAGAACCCCATTCCCATTTCAAACAATGGCTAGGGCCAGATGAGGAATATTGCCAAGGAACGCGACTGTCGATGCCCATAATAATGGATAGCGACAAAAGCTGTACCGCGATTTTTGGCAGCGATTCTGATGTTGCCGCCCAAGAAATGGTTAAGGAATTTGAAGATGAGGGTTATCTCGAAGGGACAAATGAGAAACTGACCGATGTGTATCGGCCGATAGACAACAGTGATTGTCTCCAAGAGGCCTTTCGCTTATCCGAAAATGCGATGTTCAAGGTAGAAGAACACCTGTTATTGACTGGCTCTTGGCCCCATCAATTTCACAGAAAAGAATGGTACTGGCCACTGCCAGGCAACCTTTGCACCAAGAGTATTCAGATTATCTCTGGTGGCACTGATATTCTGTTGGCTGATGGTAAAGAGTTTGTGAAAGGGGATTACATCAAAGTCGAGGTAGAACTCTTGAATCATGAAGGGGTGAAAGAAATCGTGCCCGTTTTGGTTTATTATGGGGATGATAAGCCAGAGTCTACTTCAAGAACACGGTATTGGCGTTCCAGAGGATATTGCTGTTGGCGGCGGCGCTGGTAAACCACCGGGAAAATCATCACACAAAGTCGCTAAGAACGCTAAGTGATTTAATCTTGAAGCTAAATTAAGCCTGGGCGAGCACGCAGGTTCGCCCCTACAATTTACCTCTGTGTACCTCTGTGTACCTCTGTGTACTCTGTGTTGAGGTTTTTTATTTTTAACACAGAGATCACGGAGTACCACAGAGTACCACAGAGGTTTTTTTATAATAATGGCATTGCCGCTTACCCCACCCTACGATGCAACCTATTTTGAAGGAAAACAAAATGCTTATAAAACGCTTTATTATTGTTGGCTGTTTTTTGATCAGCACGAATCTGTACGCAGAAGCCATAACCGATGGCACATTAGGACGAGTGGAAAGTCTATCAGGCGATTTTACCATCCCTGATAATTTGGGCCAACAAGAGGGTGGCAATCTTTTCCATAGTTTTCAGACGTTTAATATCAATACTGGTGAAAGTGCCACTTTCACCGGCCCGTCTTCAGTAGAGAACATCATTTCGCGAGTCACAGGCCGTTCTGAATCCTTTATTGATGGCACACTCAGTTCTAAAATTGACGGAGCCAATTTATATTTACTCAATCCCAGTGGCATTCTATTTGGCGAAAATGCAAGTTTAGACATTACCGGCTCATTTCATGCCAGCACTGCTGATGTCTTACACTTGGAAGAGGGGGGACGTTTTGATGTGACTAACCCTAGCAATAGTTTGTTGACTGTTGCCCAACCTGCTGCTTTTGGTTTTTTGGGCAACGATCCAGGCGCGATTACCCTTGAAGGCACTCGTATCGTAGTTGAGGCTCCCCCAGAACTTGAAGGCCCAGAACGGGATGAAGGCCGTGGATTTGATGAAGGCAAAACCTTATCTTTGATAGGGGGTGATTTATTGATAAAAGACAGCACATTGTTGGCCCCTAACGGACGGATAAATCTCGTATCTGTTGCCTCCAAAGGTCAAGTTGTCGTGACTTCAGGCGAGTTATTGACAAACTCTTTTGAAAAACGGGGCAAAATCACATTATCGCAATCTGCTTGGCCCACACATGAAGAATTAGACGAATTAGAAAAAAGGTCTGGGCCACTCCCCGGTAATCTTGATGTGAGCGCAAAAGAAGGGGCAGGACAAGTGTTTATCCGTGCGGGTCAATTTATCTCAAATAATGCTTGGATATTTGCAGATACAGCCGGATATAAAAACGGATTAATTGATATTGTTGTTGATGAAGAGATGCGCCTAACCAACAGCACAAAAATAACGGTAGGCAACTTTGGAATGAGTCAAGAAAGTGGACTGATCACCTTAACCACAAATGGCAGCCTATTTGTCGGCTTAACCCAAGAAGAGTTCGAGAACATTTTAGACAAAGAGGGTATACCGCCGAGTGCTATTCCAAAATTGATAAAAAACCCTACATTTCAGCAATATTTTTTAAGTACAATTGGAACGGGTAACTTTGATTCGGGCACTGGTGGCAATATTCAGATAACCACGCCAAAATTAGAAGTGAGTTATGGTTTAATAGAAGCCTTTACGGAAGGCCCAGGTAATGCAGGGAATATTCAGATCAATGCTCAAGAAGTCAACTTACAAAACTATGGCTCCATCAATGCCGCGACAGGTTACAATTCAGAAATGCCATATTTCATAGAAAGTGGTTCCGGCCAAGCGGGCAATATGACGATTAATGCTACAAATAAGATTGCGTTATCGAATTTTAGCAGTATTACAGTGGGAGCGGATAACGGCACAACAGGCGATGCTGGCAACATTGATTTAAACACACCGCACTTGACATTAAATTCGGCACAAATTACGGCTTACAATGCTGGCGAAGGCGATGCGGGTTCAATTGATATCACAACAGATACTGCCTTGCTGACGGGCAAAAGCAGTATTTACACTGAGGCTAAAAATGCAGGTGGTGGTAATATTCGTCTGAACGTGCGCGACAACCTTTTGATGGCAGACGACAGTTGGATTACTGCTGAAGCCTTTGGCGATAAACCAGAAGATAAGGGTGGGAATCTTGCCATCAGCAACCCGGCTCTTTTTACACTTGATAATAGCCGACTACTTGCTAATGCCCACGCTGGCAATGGTGGCAACATCGACATCAATACTAAACAATTCAATGTGTTGGGTGAAAGTAAGATAGATGTTTCTTCGGAGTTAGGCTTAAATGGTGAATTGATCCTGAACTCGACTAAACTGAAGGATGAGTTTTTAGTGTTATCTCCTCCAACATTTCATGATATCGCATTATCGCTAAGCCGCTGCGAAGGATTGACTAACAAGTTAAGCAGCTTTTATCTGATTAGTAGAGACACTTCGCCACAGTCTCCGGGGGATTTGAAAACCAATCTCTTTGTGCCTAGTGATGAAACGGATTGAGGGAATGTCTCGTAGGGTGGGTAAGCGGGCGCTAATGAACTCAATTTCACACCCAGATTTCACCGCCCGCTTGCCCACCATGTTTGTTTCTTCCGTGTCGTAGGGTGGGTAAGCGGGCGCTAATGAACTCAATTTCACGCCCAGATTTCACCGCCCGTTTGCCCACCATGTTTGTTTCTTCCGTGTCGTAGGGTGGGTAAGCGGGCGCTAATGAACTCAATCTCACACCCAGATTTCACAGCACGGAAGCCCACCATGTTTGTTTCTCCCGTGTCGTAGGGTGGGTAAGCGGGCGCTAATGAACTCAATTTCAGGCCCAGATGTAACCGCCCGTTTGCCCACCATTCTTGTTTCTCCGTATCAAAATAAATAATACCTTTAAACCGGCCCGTTATGAAAATGAGCTCATGGGCCTGGTGGGCAAGCGGGCGGATGGTTTTTGGGTTAAGTTTGAGTTCATGGCCGCCCGCTTACCCACCCTACATGATCATGGGGTTACAAGAAGATCATGGGCCTGGTGGGCAAGCGGGCGGATGGTTTTTGGGTTGAGTTTGAGTTCATGGCTGCCCGCTTACCCACCCTACATTATCATGGGGTTATAAGAAGATCATGGGCCTGGTGGGCAAGCGGGCGGATGGTTTTTGGGTTGAGTTTGAGTTCATGGCCGCCCGCTTACCCACCCTACATGATCATGGGGTTATAAGAAGATCATGGGCCTGGTGGGCAAGCGGGCGGATGGTTTTTGGGTTGAGTTTGAGTTCATGGCCGCCCGCTTACCCACCCTACATTATCATGGGGTTACAAGAGGATCATGGGCTAAAAACATGATAGAACGCTGATTGCCTTGATTAAGATTGGGAAATGCTATAGTTAAAACGATAAATAGAACGCAAGGAAAAAAACAATGAAATTTCAAATAACAATTGACCGTGATGAAGATGGGGTATGGATAACAGAATGTCCCGCTATACCCGGTTGTGTGAGTCAAGGCTATACTAAAGATGAAGCGATAAAAAATATCTATGAAGCTATTGCACTTTGTTTAGAAGTCAGAGCAGAGAGAGGATTACCCTGAACAATTGAAACCAGTCAATTGGAGGTGACTGTTTAATGCCTTCATTACCCAAGTTAAGTGGACGTTAAGTAGTACAAGTCTTTACGCATTTTGGTTGGCAAGTGGTACGTCAACGAGGCAGTCACATCATTATGGTTAAGAACGGACATCATGCGACTCTTGCTGTACCTAACCATCCTGAAGTGGCAAAAGGCACATTGCGTAATTATTACGCCTGCTGAATTAATTTAGTTTATCAAGGGAGAAATCACATGACTCTAATAGCGGATCAGTTATCCCTCTCTGAAATGTTTCTAACGCCAAAAGAGATCGCTACCATCCGGGAATCGGTTGAGCAACAATTATAAACGCTAAAGACGCTAAAGACGCTAAAGACGCTAAAGGGGCTCTATTTCAATCTTTGCGTCTCTTGCGCCTCTTGCGTCTCTTGCGTTATTTTTACATTGATAAATTTGGATAACCTATTTAAGCCAATAGAAAAATGCTATAAAAGTTATATGTTTTTTGTTTTCTCCCACATAACCTTTATTTTAATATGAGAATTGTTTCTCGAAAAACACTGAGAGCTTTTTGGGAACAGCATCCAGAAGCACAAAAATCCTTAGAAGCTTGGCAGGAAGATACCAAAAAAGCGGTTTGGAAAACGCCAAACGATATAAAAAGGGTTTATCGAAACGCAAGTGTGGTGGCTAATAATCGAGTTGTCTTTAACATCAAAGGGAATGACTACCGTTTGGTGGTGGCTATCAATTACGAGTGTGGTATCGTTTACATCCGTTTTATTGGTTCCCATAAAGCATACAACCAAATAGATGTCACGACAATTTGATTGGAGTTTTATTATGGAAATTAAACCAATTAGAGTTGAAGCAGATTACGAAGCGGCGCTTAAAGAGATAGAAGCCCTTTTTGATGCGAGGGCTAATACACCTGAAGGTGATCGTTTAGAAGTTTTGAGTATTTTGGTGGAGGCGTATGAAAATCAACATTACAGTATTCCCTATCCCGATCCTATTGAAGCCATTAAATATCACCTAGAAACTCGTGGTTTAACTCGTGCTGATTTAGAACCTTATATTGGTAATAGCGTTCAGGTTAGTGATGTCTTAAACAAAAAGCATCCGCTATCAATAGAGATGATACGTTCATTACATGCCGGTTTGGGTATTTTGGCAGAAACCCTGATACAACAGTATGCGTTAACGTGATAGAACGCTGATTGCGCTGATTTTCATGATAATCATGATAATCAGCGTTCTATCTAACTTATTACTGATTACATTTATGAAACAACCCAAAAAAGTGATAAAGTCTTTAATCAATCGAATTTACTTCAGCTTATGAGAGAACGACTGAATTTACGACAAGATGACATTCAATTGGGAAAAACTGATGGAATGGATAAGGGCAGTTCACAAGCCAGAACCGTCGTAAAACGGATGCTAGAAGACGGAAAAGTGACCACTGATCAATTGGATGAATTTATGAGACTCATGGATGAGGTTAATAAGCCTGTTGATCAGGTCGAAAAATAAGCCAGAACTAGTGCAGGAGAGCGGAAATGATCATACCACCCAGCCAAGCCAACAGCTTTTCACGCCACAGATTTTGCGCGCAAAATCTTTGGCGTGAAAGCAGTTGTCTAAAAGCTTAAGTCACTCAGCCAACAGCTAAAGCAGTTGTCTAAAAGCTTAAGTCACCTAAAGGTGACTACATTCACGTAATTAGTATTATTATTGGCACTATTTTAATAACTAAATTGCTAACATTTACCGTTATCAAAAGCTGCCCGTTTTTGCTAAAACGGGCAGCATGTTAGTCACCACCACCTGACTTGAGCTTTTAGACAACTGCTTTAGCTGTTGGCTGGTTGGCTGGTTGGCTGGTTGGTCTCGATATTTTCGCTCTCCTGCACTAGCCTCTGCAAAATAAATTTGGACGAAAATTTCTGCCCCTTTTTTATTGATTGGGAATTGGCTTTAGGAGAGTAACACTAATCCCCATACTAGGATCGTATAGCATAGTGCAATGAATACGGCGGCTGAACCGATATCTTTAGCGCGTTTTATCAGGATATCTTGTTCTGAACTGATTCGATCTGCTAACGCTTCAATGGCCGAATTGAGTAATTCTGTTATTAAGACTAATATGATGCATGATATCAGTAAGGCCCGTTCTAGGCCGTTGTTTCCGAGTAAAAAAGCGAAGGGAATCAATATGATGCAAAGCAATACTTCTTGGCGAAAGGCGGCTTCATTTAGCCAGGCGGCCTTTAAACCGGCTAGCGAATAGCCAAAAGCTTTTATTATTCTTAGCCATCCTGTATTTTTTTGAGTCATTGTTGGTTCCAATGTCATAATTGCAAGAATGGTGGGCAACAAAAACACGTTACCCACCCTACAATGGAACGTAGGGAATGGTGGGCAACAAAAACACGTTACCGGCCCCCTACAATGGAACGTAGGAATGGTGGGCAACAAAAATACGTTACCGGCCCCCTACAATGGAACGTAGGAATGGTGGGCAACAAAAACCCGTTACCGGCCCCCTACAATGGAACGTAGGGAATGGTGGGCAACAAAAACCCGTTACCGGCCCCCTACAATGGTACGTAGGAATGGTGGGCAACAAAAACCCGTTACCGGCCCCCTACAAAAACTAAAGCTTTTATAATTTATTAAGCGGTTCTGCTCGTTTGATCAAATCTTCTAGCCCTGGTTCATTTGGATTGCGCGGTTTGCCCGGATAGATACAGTGGGCTGGGCACAGTTCGGCGGCTTCAACAAAATGGGCATAAGTGCCGCTGTTGATATCGCCTAGAATAGCTTGTTTGTTGTCATTGTAAATAAATAGCATACTGTTGACTTTCATGCAGTCGTTGCAAGTGGTACACAGTGTGTTGTCTATCCAAGGTTCGTCAAAAGTAACCTCTTCTTCTTCCTCTTCTTCTGGCTCTGGTTTAGCTTCGGTAACTGTCGGCGCTTCTGGTGTACTGGTTTTTGCAGCAGGTGCGGCCCGGCGGATGCTTGGTGAGGCTGTGCTGAAGTCCATTCCCAATAAAACATCGGTTAGCCGTTGCATGACTTCACCTGCGGTGTCTTGACGCACTTGTTCAACTGCTTCAGCTTGTTCCGCTTGCAATCGTTCACGTTCCGCTTGGGCTTCTGCTTCATACGCTTTTAGCGCTTTTTGTTCCGCTTGAACAACGTATTTGTTGTGAATACCGGCTAATTCTTGCAAGGTATGCCAGTAGTTTAAACGATCATAGCAGGCAAATAAAAGCGCACGGGAAATGACTAATTTGTGGACTTCTCCTTTGTCATTAACGGCCCAAATAAACGGAATCCGTTTGCAATCTTTTTCACCACTGCAATTTGATAAATACACATCAACTTGTACGAATGCCTCGTTATCAAAGCCGGCAGGCACTATGCGGAAATGTTGACGTAAGCGCGGAATCAGCAACGCGTAGTCGGCAAAGGTAAATGCCAAGTCTGTGGTAATCGTGTTGCCTTTGTCATCCTGATATTGAAACGGATGGTAGGCCCAATCGCTTTCTGGTTGTGGATTGCCGCTAAAATCCATACGATCTGCAAAAGCCTCGCCGGCTTCTGGATTGATCTGAAAATAGGGATGCGTTCGGCTTTCAAGAGCCGCGCCGGCGATAAGCCAGGCATTGATGCCATGTGCAGAATGCTGAATCAGGCCCGTGTTGATAATATGTAAACTGGTACGAGTCGCGTCTAACCCTGACAGAAATTGTTTCAACAAATGACGATGTCTTGCCGGAGAAGATTGTGAAATAACGGCTTGTCGGTGACTGAGGCCAAAATAGCCCATTTCAAAACGGTAGTTGATAAAGGCTTCTTCATCAGACGAGAGCGGGTTATTATGTGCTTGAACTCTGGTCAAAACTTGTACTGGGCGGCCGGATGTCAATAAACGAGACAACGCACGCATACTAGACGCTCTACCGGCAATCTGATCAGCGGCTTCAAACGCAATCACAACCGGCATTAGCAGTATTTCTGCTTTAGAAAAGGCTTCCCAACTGAAATGGGTAAACCAAGGATCGTGAATTTGATTATCATAGATATCATCAATTTCCAGTTGCGCGATGCGGGCTGCACCAAATACTGTGGCCCATTTTGCTGTTTGTTCGTCAAAAAGGGCTGTCGCTTTAGCACAAGGTTCTGAATGCTTGACAGACTCAATAGTGGGATTATCGTCTAACCAATTTCCATTCAAATGCCCCAAATGAACCAGTTTAACCAGAATAGGATCATTTTCTTGTAAATAGTCTTCTAATATTCTTAAAGCGTCCAAAATCCGTTGATGCCGCTCCGCAGACAGGGTGAGCGAACCGCGTGAATGATCCATAATATCTGATAGCAGTATGGGATCAAATCGCGCACCGGCCGTGCCGACGCTGTCAAGTGCCATTTTAGGTTCTATAGCATCATCTGATTTATTCCAGTCTATATTGAGTAGTTTTTTCAGGGCCTGGATGTATAGCTGGATTTTTTCTTGAAAACGGGTACGTCTTGGAAGTAGACGACAGCGTATGGCATGATTCAATAAATGAATGGCGGCAAAACGTCCATATCCGAGTATTTGGCTGTTTTTCTGGGTTGCATCAAGCAACTTATTGAAATCCGTTTGGAGACGGGCCTGATTCTCTTCATCTAATCCCAAATCTTCTTGCAACGTTTCTCCCGCTTCCGATAACAAAGTAATCGTTTCAACCGGGCCCTCGAATGCCCTGAGCGTTTGGCGCAATTCTCTTTCGATACGGGGTAAATTATCTTTTAAAATGCGAGCGTTATCAGCCCCAGGCGCAAAGGATTCTACAGATTCTCGCAAATATGTGGAAAGGGGTTTTGCAAGCTGTTCCGCTACCGCTTCTGGGCTTTCGACTGAATAAAGAAACAGGGGGTAATCATAACGTAGATTTGAAGCATCCCGGTAAGCATGGAGCAAAGCGGGAACGTATTCCTCGCCTACTTGTTCTGTTTTTTTAAGGGTACTTGGATCGCCTAAATGGAAATGGCGTAAGGTGTACAAAATATCTTCATTGCTATCGGGTTGAGAAGCAGGAAGAATGGGTATTGTGTTTTTTTGATTGGTGTCTTCTGTTTCAGCGACAGGCTCTAAAAGCGTTTTTCTTGACGCTGTAAACCCTAAATTGAATTGATAATCAGAATAATCGGACGCTTTCCGTTTAGTCTCGTTCATAAAATTCCCTACTTTGGAAAAACGGATGATACTTTGTCAATGTTATTGTTGACGGGCTTATGTCGTTTATAATGCCTTCCCTCAAAAAAAACCAGAAAAATAAACGCAAAAAGACGCAAAAGACGGCAATATTTTTCAGACTTCGAAAGCGCGTCCTTTAGCGTCAAAGCGCGTTTATTTTTTCACGCAAAACTTTTGCGTGAACCTTCGGTGTGCTACGCTAAAACCTGTTTTTAATAACGGCCAAAGCAACAGCTTATCTACCCTAATCCGTTAGGAAAGGACTTTGTCAAGATCAAATTGCTCAGTGAGCAAATCGATATTCCCTGATAATACGATCTGTGTTTTATCGTAGGGAAAGCTATTGAGCTGTTTTTTATTTGAGGGAGGTTGATGTTGGTAAATGAGGGCTGCCGAAATACGTTTTCTGTCTGGAACCTTCCCTTCATAAGGCGCATAAGAAAAACAGAGTTCCGTCCCTTTGTGGGTATGTTGCATCCATTCCCTGAATTTTTCATGCTTGATAATGCGTTGTCTCACATTTTTGCTCTCCCCTACATAAATCAGGGTTAATAACTCAATTGAGCCAGCATCTTCACCCTCATCACAATACTTCCCTTCATAAACACAATAAATACCTGTTCCTTCAGGTATGTCCTGTTTATCTTCGGATCTCCAGAATCCATCAAATTCCAATTTGTAAGATGTTTTTTTAGCCATCTGTAATTGTTACCTGGTTGAATTAAAAATAAAAATAAGTTTGAAATAACATTGTTTCTACCGAACTTCGGTACGATGTTTCAGAATGACAGCATTTTCAGAATAAAAATAATTAATCGTGTCAATTATAATGTTTTATGAAAATCAACTCAAAATTTTCTGATTATAACGGATTTTGGGGAGGGCGAACACGCAGGTTAGCCCCTACGCCAAATCTTGTAGGGGCAGCCCTTGCGTGTTCGCCCTTTCTTGCGACGTTCAAAGCCCCATTATTTCTAGGTGTCCCAAAAATCCGTTACAATCAGAAAATTTTTTATCTGGCAGTCTGGCTGATTCAAACTCAATATCCCCAAATATTGGGAGGGAATGTCATTAAAAACAATGCCATTAAATGACTTATTTAATGACTTATTTAGGCAAAATTTTCTCAACTAACTCATTAATGCCTAGTCTTGTTTTGTTGACAATCGAAAAATAACTGACAAAGAGATAATCAAATTGATTGCTTTCTTTATCAAGATATCCAATTAAATTAGAAAACAAGTTTTCGGTATAATAAATACCGGTTTTGAGTTTGTCGTGATCAATTTTACCAGATTGAGGGATTTGTTCAAAACCTAATTGTCTAATTTTTTCTAAAATGGTGTCTTCTTGAACAGCATTTGGCGTAATACCAAATAAATCGCTTTTTGTGAAGACTAATAAAACGGTTTTTTTGCGGAGATTTTTATCGCCTTCTATATGATATTCGTTAAGCCTTTGCCAAGCAGCGCGTGTCGCTTGCGTCATTTTTGCGGCATAGTGTTTTGCGGATTGCTCGTCAAGGGTTTGTGCAATATCGACAACAAAAATAAAAGCATCGGCTTCCATCACCCATTTAAAATAAGGTTTTTCATGAAACCATTCTCCAAACGATTCAGTCAATGCTTGACTGTCTTCACCTGGAAAATCGCCAATTTCAACTTTGTATCTTTGTTTAAAAAATCGGCCACGAATAATATCAGTACGATAAGCAAATAAATCTTGATCCGTTGTGGGGCCCAATGCTTCACCCACTTCTAGTTTTGCTAAATCTGTGTTTATACGTTCAATGGTTTTCACACCACGCGGAATGGTGGAAATATTCAGAACATGTTTAGCAAATAACTCTCCAAATAGTGCGGTAATTAAGGTTGTTTTTCCTGATTTTGGAAATCCAATAACGGCAATACTATAGGCTGGCGGGAGTTTGTTTTCAAATAATCTCGAAAATAGCCAGAATAGGGATGCCGTTGCTAAAATGCCTATTATAAATGAAAAAATTGTCGACTTGAGCATTTTCGACTAGAAACGTATAAATTAAATTTTTGAGAGATTTTCAACAATTGATATAAAAGATAGAACGCTGATTTAACTGATTATCATGATCTGCGCTGATTTTTGTTAAATTTTAATCCGTTTTTAATCAGTGTTAATCATGATCATCAGTTAAATCAGCGTTCTATCTCTATAACGACATCACCCACATTGCAGCACTATCAAATCTTTAAGCTTAAATGGTGGGCAACAAAAACCCGTTACCCACCCTACATTTATTCAAACTTAAATCGCTAAATCATCCAAAGCCTTATTAAACGCTGTTAATTTTTCTTCCATCCCCATATCGTTGCCGACGCTAGACAATTGTTCATAGCGGGGCGCTTCTGGATTATGATACAACAAACCGATTGGGATTGAATCGGGTTGGGCTGCTGCAATATCATAAGCTTTTGACATGTTGCTGGGATCATGTTCCTGCTGATTTGGAAAAAGGCGGGCGACATTTTTTTCGATTGTAATGCCTTTTTCATCTGTTAGCAATAGCACTTGAGAGGGATCGTCTTGTAAGCATTGGAAGACATCAGGGGAGTAAACTGGGCAGCGTTGAAGAATGCTAACCAAGCTGAAGCCTTTATGTTCGTGGGCCGCTTTGATTGTTTCATACAAATGAGCCGGATTCCAATCAATGGTTTGCGCGACGAATGAGACGTTGCTGATGCCCAAAGTCGTTGTGAGTGGATTATGCGCGGCTAAAATGGCCCCTTCTGGATGTGTATTCGTTTTTAACCCTAATCCACTGGTGGGGGAAGTTTGTTTTTTGGTGAGTGCATAAACGTTATTATCAAACACCAGTACTGTCATGTCCATGTTGTAGCGTACTGCATGTATCCAATGCCCTGCTCCGATGGAGTAGCAGTCACCATCCCCTGTGGCTACCCAAATATCCAGTTCAGGGCGGCGCGATTTGATGCCGCAGGCTACGGGTAAGGCGCGCCCATGTAAACCATGAAAACCATAAGTGCCCATGTAATGGGGTAAACGGCTGGAACACCCTATACCGGAGACGCAAACTGTTTTTTCAGGTGGCAGTTGTTTATCGCGGCAAATGCGCTGTATGGCGGTGAGTACGGTATGATCGCCACAACCGGGGCACCAACGCGCTTCACCTCCGGCATAATCGCCTAAGGCAAAATAACGTTTTTTGATATCGAGGGACCAATCGGCTTTTAAACCAAACATTAGGCATCTCCTTTCATCGCGTTAAGACGGCGGGTGAGTTCGTTATAAATGATCCCAGGCTGCATGGGTTGTCCATGTACATTGGACCAACAATCGACATCGACTAACAGTTGCGCTCTGAGAATGATAGCCAATTGCGTATAACGCCGGTTCTCTGGGTTAATCAAGGGCATGTCTGCTTCATCGCTATAATTGATTTCAACCGTCAAAATGTTTTTGAACTTGGAAAAGAGGTTTTTTAAGCCGGGTTCTAGTGGTGAGAGAAAACGCAGGTGTAACGAAGAAACAGGAAGGCCTTCTGCTCGTGCGTGATCCACGGCCTCTTCAATCGCGCCCATCGTTGAGCCCCAACCGACTACCAATAAATCACCTTCTGAATTTCCGTGTATTTCTGGCGGTTTTAAGGTACTCCACAGTGCGGCTAGTTTACGGCTACGCATGGTGCAGCCGCGCTGATTAGATTCACTATCATAAGCCACTTTGCTTTGATAAGTATGGGCTAATCCGGTCAAAACATATTCACCACCGGCTTGTCCCACAATGGGGCGGGGAGAAAGCCCTGTTTCATCATCCCAATTGTAAGGGGGCACGCCCTTTTGCCAAGGGGATTGATCAATAGGCGAGGCTAACCATTCCGCCTTAGGCTCAGGACGCGGATAAGGCTGTACACCGGTGGCGAGGTTGGCATCGGTCAAAACGATAACGGGAGTACGAAAAGTTTCGGCCAGTTTGCGCGCCATGATCACAAAATGTAGGCATTCTTCAATGGTGGCCGGGGCAATCACTATTTTGGGCGCATCACCCGGTTCGCCGTATAAAGAGGCCAGTAAATCGCCTTGTTCCACCTTAGTCGGTAAGCCGGTGGCTGGGCCACCGCGTTGCACAACGCAAATAACCAAGGGCACTTCTGCCATAACGGCGAGGCCAAGACATTCTGTCTTTAACGCGAGGCCGGGGCCAGAAGTAATCGTGCAAGCGGTTTTACCCGCATAAGAAGAGCCGATGGCAAATCCTACCGCCGCGATTTCGTCTTCCGCTTGATGGATAAAACCCCCGACATTGTGAAAGATATCAGCCAAATAGTGTGAGGCCGAAGTCGCTGGCGTAATGGGGTACATGGACAGCAGTTCCATACCGGAAGCCATAACACCTAGCCCTAAAGCCTGATTACCATTAGTCACAATGAAACGATCCGTTGAATCGGCCGCTCTCCAAGGCGGAATGTCATAATGATATTCGATATTGGCTTTGGCAAAGTCATAGCCAGCTTGCAAGAGTTTATGATTAAGATCAATGACTTTTGGGCCTTTTTTAGCAAACGTCTGTTCTACTTCATGATAGGCTTTTTCTAAATCCCGATTATAAATATGACAGAGTAAGCCCAAAACAAACATATTTTTACCCAATCGTGGGCGCGGTGTCAGCTTTAAGCATTCCTCTTCCATCTGCACTTCATAAACAATGAGTCCATGTTCACGAAATTCAGCCACAGCGGATTGATACTGTTGTTGGATTTTGGGATTAGGATCAGTAAGCCATTTATTTTCCAGTAAGATAACGGTACCCGGTTTATAAGCATGGGTAGCAATGCGGGAATAAAGCACTTGTTCATTGAGTGCCACGACTATATCCGCAGCATCGCCCATATTAGTCATATAACGAGAGCCTAAACGAATACGAATACCGCTGGCACCGGCCGGTGAACGAGCAGGCGGTTTGATTTCGGCCGGAATAATTTCAACCGTCCAAACACCGTTACCCATTTTAGCACTGATGGTACCAAAAGTTTGCCCTGCTTTTTGCGCGCCTTCACCAGAATCGCTCACAATTTCAACGATATGTTCATCAATCTCGATGGGCGGCTTGGCTTGATTTATTGGTGCGTCACGGCTTTCAATCGGCAGTGCCGTTTCCAATGCTTTACTCATATTTATATTCAGTTATCAGTTATCAGTTATCAGTTATCAGTTTCAGGCAAAAGTTTTGCGCGCAAAACTTTTGCGTGGAAATCAGTTATCAACACCTTGATAGGTTAACTACCCATTTCCAATAAGGGCGATATTAATATAATAATCAACAAGATATTAGAAATAATACCGGATTGATATGGCATATCTGCCTCATTTTGGAATGGCATCATATCAAAAAAAGCGTTATGTGGCAGATATTAATTATATTAGACTGTTCTCCTGAAACTAATTAGATTGATTTTTAATTAAATCATCTGGATTTATAAATTCTGAACTTCTGAACACACAAACTCCTGAACTCCTTTATTATACGATGGCAAATTCCGTGATTTTTCTCATTTCAGGAGAACGAAAACCCAAAACGATATGATCTTTTGGTACGCCAGCATCAACAAATTCATTAGCGACACCATATTCTGTACCATCGCGTTGAATCCACAATTTATCATTAATAATATCAACATGTATCAAACTACCATGAACTCGGCGTTCATCGTAATCTCGCCCCATAATCATCAGTAAATACGATCAGATTCACGATCAAAAATGGTTTCAAATTGAATGTCTCCGTGTGCATAATCAATTTTAGTATGTTTTGTGATTATTTCTCGAATAAGTTGACGATAGTGATTTAAGGTATTATCCATTTGAGAATCAGCTCCGTTTTAAAATCAAACACGATGATTGGAATACGATAATCTTCAAGCAAGAGACTACCTATTGGTTCTTCAAAAATTTCTTTATAAACCTCTTTGTGGACAGCAAGATATAAGGTTCTATCGGGTTCTGTTCTAGCCATCACAGAATGATAAACAATATATTGCTCCTACAGCATTTTCAAGATCATTGATAAGGCACCGCCGAACGTTTTGAGTTCTACAGCAATTTTTCGTCCGGCTTTATGGGCAGTCAAAATGCTTTCTGCGCCTAAATCAACATACATATCTTTCTAATATATTTCCCCATTTTAACCGCATGGATCATGCGTGATAGTCCACTTATCTTTGATAAGCGCATTTTTGAGCGGGTTATGAAACACACTGAACGAAGGACACACAGGGCCCGTGCCCTGGCCAGTGCCCTAAATTTTGTAAGACAAAAAGCTTGTCGAAATGTCGCTATTGAACAAAAAAAAAATATCGTTAAGAATTAATAAGTTAATTAACGACTCCCACGGGCTGGATACCCATTATTTTGTTCCAAATTGAGAGACGATAATTGTCAATAAATACCGTTTTGCCCAATTTTTATCCGCTAAGCTTCAAAATGATAAGATAAGTTTGTCAAAATCTCCCTTTTTTCAAAAAAATTGTCGTTGAAAAGGTAAAAACAAGAAAATGATAAAAAACAAAGACTTAGTTAACTTCCTCCCGACGTGGCTATCAAAGCGATTTTGGCCTATTTCAGTCCAAAGCAGAAAACGCGTGAAAAAAGGCTTAAAGCTTAAAAATACCCTTTTTTACCTTCACGCAAAATTAGCGTAGCAAACCGATGGTGTTTTTGCTGTGTTTCTTTGAAATACGTTATTTAGGAACAAGTCTTTATAATATAAGCTTATGGTTTGCCACCACCATGCTAAAAGAACAAAACCCTTACAGGTTTAAACTATTTTGTTGTGTCGTCGAATTTCGCTGTAACCATTAACCATTAACCATTAACAATTAACCATTAACGATTAACCATTAATTAAGAATTTAACCTTGTTCAGTATATCAAAAAAGAGCTTGTATGACAGGCCTTGGTTTAATATTGTTTCACTGAACGCATGAACATTTTTATGAACTGATGATTTCATTTATACTGAACATCTGAACTATATGGGAAATTATGAAATTAAACGATCCAAAACTGGTTATTCAAGCCGCACCCTTTTTAAAACAAGGCTTAACAACACCTCAAGCCATGTTAGATGTCATTTATGCCCTGATACCTATAACCCTAGCATCCATTTGGTTTTTTGGTATCAGTGTATTATTTGTTTTGATAGCAAGCATTGCCGGTGCCGTCGGCACCGAATGGCTTTTTTCACCCGCCTCTCAGCGTCGCGACATCATGCGCGATGGCAGTGCCGTATTGACAGGCCTATTATTAGGCCTCACTTTGCCCCCCAGTTTACCGTTATGGATGGCCTTTCTTGGCGGCGTTGTCGGCGTTGGCTTAGGCAAAACGATTTGGGGCGGATTAGGGAATAATCTATTTAATCCGGCCTTACTGGGCAGAGCCTTTTTGCTGGCCAATTTTCCAAACGCCATGACAACTTGGACAGCGGAATCATCAGGATTCTTTGATTTACACGCCAGTCATTTTGCCATACCCTTCATGCAAAGCGACGTTGATGCCGTCACATCGGCCACACCGCTAGGCTTGATGAAATTTGAGCAACAAGAAACTCCTTGGTTAGACTTAATGATTGGATCAACGTCTGGATCGTTTGGCGAAACCTGTGGCTTATTAATTATATTAAGCGGCATTTATTTAATATTGCGACGTAGCATTGACTGGCGAATACCGGCCGCAATTCTCACAACCGTCATCATTTTTAGCGGCCTCTTATTTCAGTTTGACTCAACACGTTATCCTGATCCGCTATTTGCGGTATTTTCAGGCGGATTATTATTAGGCACCTTTTTTATGGCAACCGATCCCGTCACATCCCCATTAACCCCTAAAGGGGCATGGTTATTTGGAATAGGGATAGGCATCATCGTCGTCTTGATTCGTGTATTTGGCGGATTTCCAGAAGGTGTCATGTATGCCATATTGCTCATGAATGCCACAGTACCTCTTATTGAACGTTATACTCAACCACGGGCGTTTGGACGCGGAGATGCAACTAAATGAAAACAGATGTTATCCAATGGCATGATCAGAAAGAACCCAGCCTCATCAAACTGATATTAACTTTAAGTATCGCAGCCCTGCTATCTGGAGTCGCGATTATCGGCATTTATGAAATCACACTGCCCACAATTACTGCCTATAAAGCCAAAATGTTACGTGAAGCGGTATTCAAAGTCTTACCGGGAGTCAGACAGATCAAAAAATTACGGTATCACGAAGGGCGTTTACAAGCCAGCACATCAGAAGAAAATGACACAGACATGATTTATGGCGGTTATGACAACGCAGGGCGATTAATCGGTTATGCCATTACAGGCGAAGGGCCCGGATTTCAAGACACCATCCGCATACTCTATGGTTATCTACCAGACAAACGCCAGATAGTAGGCATGGCTGTTTTAGAAAGCCGAGAAACGCCAGGCTTAGGCGACAAAATCTACAAAGATGCTGATTTTCAAGAGAATTTTAAACAATTAGCCGTAGTTCCCCCAATAAGCTTAGTCAAAAAAGGCCGCAAAACGGCCCCAAATCAAGTGGATGCGATAAGCGGCGCAACGATTTCCTCAAAAGCCATTGTCAAAATACTGAATCAAACCAATGAGAAATGGTTAACGCGATTGTCTAGCGTAAAGCCTGAATAAAAATATCAATCTCACGCTTTTCGCAGCGGCGCAAAGGTGCTATCTTAATATTTTTGCATTTCACATTTCACATTTCACATTTCACGCAAAAACTTTTGCGTGAACCGAAGATCGGCTACGCTAAATAAAGTTTTTGCGTGAAAAAGATATTTTTAAAGCCTTTTTAGCATCCTTTAGCGTCTTTAGCGTCTTTAGCGTCTTTTGCGTTTATTTTTCTGTTTTTAGTAACGGCCAAAAGCTCATTTATGAACTTCAGAACTTGATGGCGTTGATAACTGATAACTGATAACTGATAACTGATGGAGGTTATTAAAATTATGATTGAACTGACTAAATCATCAAGAGTTGCTTATGAAGCCCTTCCTGAAAGGGATAAAAAGCAATTCATGGGCTTGTATCATCAAATCGAAAATGATCCAAAGACATTATGGCAGTTATATCAGGCTAAAAAATTGCCAAATATAGATAATACCTATCTATTGAAAGTTTCAGAACAATTCAGGGCAATAGTCCATATTGAGGATAACAAGATCATTATTTTGGAAGTGGTGAAGCACGATACGCTTCAACGCTTATTCTCCTCAAATAAAGCGGAAAATCGGTATGAAAAATTTTGAGGCACTGAAATTTGACCTAAATCAATGTCTAAAAGAGATGAGTGAAAATAATTGTTTGCCTATTTGTTTGCCTATTTAGATTAGGCTTTTCTTGTAGGGTGGGTAACGGGTTTTTGTTGCCCACCATTCCTTTTAAGAAGGGAAAATGAGGTATTCAGTATGATTGCAGTTGGCAAACATGATAACCGTTTGGTGATAATTCCTTATGAGAAAAATGTAGATTCTATTATGCAAATCACGATTCACGCGACAACGCGCCAACAACTCAAATTCCGTTTAAAAACGGGGAGATTCATTCATGAATAAGGCCCAAATGACCTATTTTAAAGATGAATATGTTCTCTATTTGGCTATTTCTGAAGGACAAGAAGCGAATAGTG
>QNEL01000030.1 GCA_003645185.1 Candidatus Parabeggiatoa sp. nov. 3 | reverse complement strand
GACGTTCGGAGAAGGCATCATATTCACCAATGTTGAATTCCGCACTCCTCTCGTGCAAAAAGTCACCTTAACCGGTCAGATTACCGGTACTCGTTTCCAAAACACGTACACCAAAATCGAGGCAGTCACCATAAGTGCGAACAGCCATCTCAGCCATCTGGTTATCGGCGACAAGGTGAGATTTGAAGAAGGCGTTACGCTAGAGGATAGCGTCACTTTTGAAGTTCACATCGCTTATATGGAAACGCACAGCATCACCGTGCTACCCAAACTTAAAGGCCTCACAGCCATTGACAAACAAGGCAACCGTGTTTCAACTTGGGCCAGATTACAAGGTGGCGCGAGAATGGAAAATGAGGGTAGCCGTAAAAAACCTTATCAGAACAAACTCACGCTCAAGAGAAACCCGTCTAAAAACGTTTCGATTGTGGGTAATGTGCTAACCGATGTGAGACACATTGGGCTTGGGGCCGATATTTTGGTCGTTGCTGCCTACACACCACCGGGTGCGACATTGCCAAGCTTTTACATGTTAGACAATAAGCGTAGGCCTTTGCCTTGGGATGGCGCGCTATCGTCATTAGTGGCCTTCCAATCTCGAACGGCATTGGCACCCGTTGTTTCCGTACCCATTTGGAATAATCCAGTTGATATCGTTGGAGAACTGCAAATCTATTTTGGTTATCGGTTGAATGAGGGTTTGATTGTGTCTTCGCAAGATGAGGTGATTGAAATCACGTTGATTGAGTAGGGGTTATCTTTTAAAACTATTTTGTATCGAAGCGACGCACGTTACGATGTCTTGAAAAGAAAATAACGCAAAAGGCGCAAAAGACGCAAAAGATGCTCGGTAAAAACGCCGATTTTATTCACTGATAAAGCCAGACGCGCATCAAGGATATCAGTTTGTCGGTGTCTACGGGTTTGGAGAGATAGTCATTTGCGCCGGCTTCTATACATTTCGCTTTGTCACCTGCCATTGCTTTTGCTGTTAGCGCAATAATGGGTAGTTGACGAAAACGGATCTGTTTTCGGATGCTTTGCATGGTTTCATAACCATCCATCTCTGGCATCATAATATCCATTAATACCAGATGTGTGTCTGGATGTTGTTCTAACATCTCTAAAGCTTCTTTGCCATTTTCGGCGACTAAGACTTCTACTTCTTTCTCTTCTAATAGGGTTAACAAGGCGAAGGTGTTACGCATATCATCATCGACAATTAATACCTTTTTCTGCCTTAAAATGGCTTCTTTGTCATGCACCATTTTTAACATTTTTCGCTTGTCTGGCGGTAAGTTGGTTTCTAATTGATGGAGAAATAGCGTCGCTTCGTCTAGTAAACGTTCTTGCGATCTGACTGTCTTGATGGTGAGATTCTTCTCACACTCTTGTAAACACTGCGTTTCTGTTGATGTGAGTTCCCTTGCCATGTAAAGAATGATCGGTATTTGGGATAAATTATCGTCATGGCGTAACGATTCAAGCAGCTTGATACCGGTGCCTTTTTCAACATCAATATCGACAACTATGCAGTCAAATTGGATTTTCTGTAAATCTTGAGTAGCTTGTGCTAGGGTTTCAGCGACAGTGCTTTGAACTTCGCCACCGCTGGCGATTTCTAAAATCGCTTTGTGACGTGATTGATTATCGACAACCAGTAAGATATTTTTAGGCTTTTTAGCAATGAAGTTTTCTATCTTTTTAAAAGCTTCGCTTAATTCATCCATATTCACGGGTTTATGCAAATAACCCATTGCGCCTTGCTTTTTGGCTTCTCTAGGTTGGTTATAAGCGGACATAAAATGTACGGGAATATGTCGCGTTTTAGGTTCCTCTTTCAGTTTTTCCATAACGCGGAGCCCATCCATTTGGGGTAATCCGATATCCAGAATAATGGCACGAGGCGAATAGTCTTCTACCAGTTGTAAGCCTGTCTGGCCGTCTTCTGCAATAAGGCATTTAAATCCGCTTTCTTGTGCTACTTCCATCAGAATGTGTGAAAACTGACGATCATCTTCAATAATTAAAACTGATTTATCTGTCGGTTGCAGCGTGTTCCGATCATCGAGCAGGGGTTCCAGCGTTTTTGCCGCAGGTTGAGCAGGAGTGGTGTCTAAAGACTTCTTTGTGGTGTCTAAAGACTTGATTTCTTCTGTTGATTGAGGAATCGATATTGGATCGGGCTGTGCAGTATCGGTTTGCAAGGTGGGCGCATTTTCTGGGAGGTAGAGTGTAAAAGTACTCCCTTTGCCGGTTTCACTTTCTAAATGCAGTTCTCCCCCAAATAGTAGGGCTAATTGACGGGAGATCGATAAGCCTAAACCGGTTCCACCATAGCGGCGATTGGTGCTTCCATCAACTTGTTGAAAGGCTTGAAATAGAATGTGTTGTTTTTCTTTGGGAATACCAATGCCTGTATCGCTTACGCTGATGGCTAAAACAGTTTGTTCTTTAAGCGTTTCAAGCCCATGAAGGCTGTTCTGGGTTAATTCATGAACGCTTGCATTTCTGATAGCGACTTTGATTTCGCCCTTTTCGGTGAATTTAAACGCATTAGACAGCATATTGTTCAGGATTTGTTGGAGTTTTTGCTGATCAGTTCGCAATACCTCTGGCAAATCGTCGTCGGCCGTAATCTTGAAATCTAATCCTTTCTCTTGAGCAACATGACGGAATTGCTGTTCTAAGTTGTCAAGTAATATGGGCAGAGGCAAGTTTTCAAGATGAAGTACCATTTTGCCGGCTTCTATCTTGGATAAATCTAAAATGTCGTTGATGAGTGCTAACAAGTCTGAACCGGCGCTGTAAATCGTTTGTGTGTATTTCACTTGTTTATCGGTTAAATTGCCTGACTTGTTTTCCGATAACAGTTTTGCCAAAATCAATAAGCTGTTTAGCGGTGTCCGCAGTTCGTGGGACATATTCGCCAGAAATTCAGATTTATACTGACTCGCTTGTTCCAACTCTTTCGCTTTTGTTTTAAGAGATTGTTGACTGTTTTCTAAGGCTAAATGCTTGTCTCGAATATCCTCTTTTTGTCGCTCTAACTCGCGAGTACGTTCTTCTAGTTCTTCGTTGGTTTGACGCAGTTCTTCCTGTTGCACTTGCAATTCTTCTGACTGACTTTGTAGTTCTTCATTAGTCGATCTAAGTTCTTCCTGTTGTTCTTGCAAGGCCTGTTCTGCCTCTTTTCGTGCCGTGATATCTCTCACAATGCCGGTAAAGAGACGTTGATTGTTTAGCTGCATTTCAGCGATGGATATTTCTATTGGAAAATCATTTCCATTTTTACGTTGACCCACGACTTCACGCACTTGCCCAATCAATTTGGCATTGCCCGTTCTGAAATAGTTATTAAGATATTGATCATGCTGACTACGATGAGGATCAGGCATCAGTATTTTAATATTCTGACCGATTGCCTCAGATTTGGCATAACCAAAGATTTGCTCGGCTGATTTGTTAAAGGATTCGATAATCCCACGTTCATCAATCGTGATAATGGCATCAATGACGGTATCGACAATAGCGCGAATACGTTCTTCTCGCTCAACCACTTCTTGTTGTTGGGTTTGCAGAGTTTGTGTCAGTTGTTGAGACTGTTCCAGCAAGGCTTGCATACGCAGACGAGATTGGGCCGTGTTAAGCGTAATCGCGATATTGTCAGCCACTAAATCCAATAATTCTATTTCGCTTGCATTGAATGAACGGACTGCGGCTAATTCTAAAACCCCTAAGACTTGATCGGCATAGATCAAAGGCAAGACAAAAATATCCTGGGGGAGGGATTCACCTAGCCCTGAATGGATAGACATATTGATATGTTCTTTGGGGATTTGGCAAAACAGAATACTTTTTTTTTCTAAAGCGGCTTGCCCAATAAGCCCTTCTCCTAATTTCAATGCGTTAGCGTTATGATTACGCTGTTTATAGGCATAGCTACTGACTAATTTGAAGTATTCGCCTTCGCCTAAAAAAAACACGCCGACTTGGGCATTGAGATAATTGGCCAGATAGTTGAGGATATTTTGTGTTAAGGTGTTCAGCGTTTGCTCACCACGCATTGTTTCATTCAATTCTGTTTGCCCTGTTTTCAGCCAATCTTGCTTAGTATTATGGGCCGTCGTTTTAGCTAACGTCGTCGCTGCGGAATCCAAGGCATTTTTTATCTGTACGAAATCTCCTTGGTATTCAGTATCAGGCTGTTCACGTAACTGACCAGTTGCCAAGCCTTGTGAAGTTTGAACAATGTTTTCAATGACTTGTCTTAAACTGGATAAGGTGGTTTCTAGGGCCTGCTTGATCTGGGCAAAATCCCCTTGATATTCGGCTTTCGGCCTCACTTGCAAGTCACCTGCCGCTAATCCATGAGAAACTTGGACAATATCTTCAATCACTAACCGTAAACTGATTAAGGTTTTTTCCAAGGCCGTTTTGATTTGAACGAATTCGCCTCGGTATTGGGCTTGTGGCCTAATTTGTAAATGCCCTTCCGCTAATCCTTGAGACACTTGGACAATATCTTCAATGATGAGCAGATTCTCTTGGTGTTGTTGGTTAATAATGTGAAATTGCTGATTAAAGGCATCAGCTAATAAACGTAATTCCTTGGTGCCGGCCGGCGTTAAGGTAAAATCTAATGCTTGATCCTCGTTGTTTTGTAAGGCGCTGATATAGGTGGCGATAGGATCGGAAAATAGCATTCTAAAAAGCCATAACACTGTACCCATGCCAATCAAAATCAGGAAAACCATGGCCGCCAAAATCAGGGTAGTCATTTCGGTTTTATTATGAGCCGCTTGAACTTCACGCGCTATTCGTGCATTCATCAATTTCTGAAATTGTGCAATGGGTTCTGTGATAGCGCGTGTCTTGTTATCATATTGAGCATCAAACATCATTTCTCTAGCCCCCTTCATTTTGTCTTCGGCACTGAGCTTGTTCTCTTCAGCACTCAATTGCCAATTTGCGACGCTTGGGGGCATTAAGGTTTTAGGAATCGCTTGGGCTTCTAATACTAAACGCATGGCGCGTGTTTCGGTGGCAACCAAGGCATCGGATTGCTGTTTGGCTAGGGTAAGCAAGTCAAGTTCTGCTTGAGGCACTTTCAGTGCCTTGATCCGGGTGATAATGTTCTCCCGAGTTCGAATGACTTCAATTTCCTGCCAGTAGTCTTGAAGGTGTGTGATATGAGCCGTTATCACAAAATAACGTGTTTTATCAGTTAGATAGTGAGAAGCCTCTGCCAAATCAAGGCCGAGTTGTTTAAATTCAGCCTGTCTCGTAAGCGTATGATGTTCTTCTTGGATCGCTTGATTTTCAAAATAAACACTACCCGCTAATAGAAATACCATTAAGCAAAATGCAATCACAGCGATCTGGTTGATCGTAGATTGTTTGATTATCATGGGGTTTTTCTCTGAATTGATGTTGAAAGGTAGAATATATCACTTATCAGGAAAGGATAAAGAAAAACGACAGGGATTTTGTATCAGAAAAACTACAAGGATTTGATAATAAGAAAGGATAAACCATAAGAACTACAAGGATTTGATATAAGAAAGGATAACCCAAAAACGACAGGGATTTTGGAGAAAGAGGGAGAGGTGAAGAGAAAATAGAGGATGTGAATAGAGGATGTGGATTGGTGTGGTCGGAGAGTGATTCGAACACTCGACACAAGGATTTTCAGTCCTTTGCTCTACCGACTGAGCTACCCGACCAGATCAAAAAGAGGGACGCATTTTAATATTGATGCGAAACGCTGTCAAGTCTTTTTTGATCTTTTTTATTCAAAATACAAATAATCTATTGTTTTTCAAAGGATTTGAGTCCAAATCGGTTAATGAGCCCTGCACATAAGGCGGCAATGATGCCATGTATGATGGCCCCCGTCCAATCGGCAAAAATCAAGTTGCCTATGCCAAATAAACAGGCATAGCCTAATCCAATGCCCAATACCCAACACGTTAACAGTTGAGGTAATTGAGATTTTTTGGCTCTGATATCGAGGCCTAGGCGATTAGCCACCGGTTGCCAAATACCATCGGGTTGAATGCGGGTATAAAATTGATTAAGCACTTGTGAATCAGTGGGTTGCGTCAAAAAGGTGGCGATCAACCAAGCCAGTGTTGTGAAGGCGACGGTGATAAATAGGCTATAAGGAAAGGCGATGTCGGTAAAAAAGTGAATGACGCTAAAGGCGATAAAGGGGGCGATTGTTGCCACAATTTCACTCCACGCATTGATGCGCCACCAATACCAGCGCAAAATCAATACTGCGCCTAAACCGGCTCCGCATTCAATCATAAATTTAAACGCGCTTTCTAAGGTTTGAATTTGGGCCGTGACGATCAAGGCGACGATCATGAGCAAAAAGGTATTGAGACGAGAGGCCCTCACTAATTGTTTTTGCGAGGCATCGGGCCGGATAAATCGGTTATATAAATCATTGACGATGTAACTGGTGCCCCAATTTAATTGCGTGGAAATGGTACTCATATAGGCCGCTAAAAACGCGACTAATAAGAGGCCTTTTAAACCAGTGGGCAAAAAGTCTTTCATGGCGTAGGCGTAGCCTAATTTTTTATCGGCATCGGATAAATCGGGATAGAGAACAAGGGCACATAATCCGACTAAAATCCAAGGCCAAGGGCGTAAGGCATAATGGGCAATTTGGAAAAATAAAGTGGCTTTTATGGCATGTTCCTCATTTTTTGCGCTCATCATACGCTGCGCGACATACCCCCCACCACCGGGTTCAGCGCCAGGATACCAACTCGCCCACCATTGTACTGCGATAAAGGCTAAAAAGGTGGCAAAACCGATCCCCAAGACTTGCGTTGTTTCGACAAAGGATTCTGTAGATAATTCAAGCGTGGGAAAGAACTGAAAAAGTTCTGGGGGGAGTTTTTCTTGTAAGCCCGTGATGCCGCCAATTTGTTCAGAATTAACGACGATGATGGCGAGTACAATACAGCCAGTCATGGCGACAATAAATTGAATCAAATCGGTCATCGCGATGCCCAATAAGCCAGAGAAGCTAGAATAAATCATGACGAAAAACATCGCGCCGGCGAGATAATAAATGATTTGGTTTTCTGGAATACCGAAGAAAACGTGTAGCAATGCGCCTAAAGCGACATTCACCCATGCGATGATGACGGCATTCATGAAAATGCCTAAGTAAACGGCTTTAAAGCCGCGCAAAAAAGCGGCAGGTTTACCGGAATAGCGTAATTCGGTGAGTTCAACATCGGTAATAATATTGGCTTTACGCCACAATTTGGCAAAAAAGAAAGTGGCTAACATGCCGCCAATTAAGCCATTCCACCATAGCCAATTGCCACTGATACCGTTTTGTGCGACTAATTCGGTGATTAACAAAGGCGTATCAGCGGCAAAGGTTGTGGCAACCATTGAGGTGCCGGCTATCCACCACGGTAAGTTGCGGCCGCCTAAGAAAAAACTTTCGACGTTTTTACCGGCTTGTTTGGTATAAGTGAGTCCAATGCCCAAAATGAGCAATAAAAACAATATGATGATTGACCAATCTATAATATGGAGTGTCATAGTTATCAGTTATCAGTTATCAGTTATCAGTTATCAGTTATCAGTTATCAAAAAAACTTAAAACGCACAACCCCGAAGGGGTTTTCAGGCTAAAGTTTCGCGGAGCGAAACTTTAGCCTGAAAATGTGAATAGCCCCAGGTGGAACCTGGGGTTCCTGGCAAAAGGGCGAACCTGCGTGTTCGCCCTCAAATTTAAATGTGACAGAATGCTTTAGCAATTAGCAATTAGCAATTATTAATTAGCAATTGTTTGATATTATTAATTACTCTTTAGTCAAATTTAATTTAAAATAAAAAATGCTTTAAATTCTCGGTACTTAGCCTGTATCAGTGCCTCAATTCAAATTAGTATTTAAGCATAAGATGGTATACGGTGTTAGAAATTTGGTAAAATCATTGGCGTTTGATATGTCATTATTTAAATCTGGGTCAATTCAACATTTTAAAAAGGAGAATTAAACCGTTATGTCATCTATACCAATGGGCATATGGATTGCCTTGCTTTGTGGTGTTGTAGCGTTAGTCTACAGTGTTGTGTCCATTAAGTGGGTTTTAGCCAAACCGACTGGCAATGAACGTATGCAAGAGATTGCTTTGGCTATTCAACAGGGGGCTAATGCCTATCTGAATCGGCAATATAGCACGATTTTGATTGTGGGTATCATTATTGGAGCCGTTATTGGATTTGCGCTTGGCTGGCTCACGGCGATTGGTTTTGCCATCGGTGCCTTGAGTTCTGCTGCTGTGGGCTATATTGGCATGAATATTTCGGTACGGGCCAATGTGCGCACAACGCAAGCTGCGAGTGAGGGTTTGAATGAGGCCTTGGCAGTGGCGTTCCGCAGTGGCGCTATCACCGGCTTATTAGTGGTTGGTTTAGGCTTACTGAGTGTTGCTGGTTATTATGCGGTGTTGATTGTTATGCAGCCGGCTGCTGGAACGATAGTTGATTTGGCTCCGCTGATTGGTTTAGCTTTTGGCGGTTCGTTGATTTCCATCTTTGCTCGTTTGGGCGGCGGTATTTTCACTAAGGGTGCTGATGTTGGCGCGGACTTAGTCGGTAAAGTCGAAATTGGGATTCCTGAAGATGATCCTCGTAATCCGGCGGTGATTGCTGATAATGTGGGCGATAATGTGGGCGATTGCGCTGGCATGGCGGCCGATTTGTTTGAAACTTACGCTGTGACGATTATCGCGACGATGCTGATTGGTGGTTTGGCCTTTGCTGGCGCTATGGCGAGTAACGCAATCTTATTGCCCTTAGTGTTGGGCGGTGTGTCTATTATCGCTTCTATTGTTGGCACGTTTTTCGTGAAAACGACTGAAGGCAAGAAGATCATGTGGGCCTTATATAAAGGTTTGATCGTCTCAGGCGTGATTGCGGCGATTCTCTTTTACCCTGTGATAGCGTGGCTGATGTCGGGTGTGGAAGCTTCTACATTCACTGGCTTTGGAGGCGATGTTCCGTTTTCGATTTTCGGTATTTATGGTGCCGCGCTGATTGGTTTAGTCTTGACGGCCATATTGGTGGTGGTGACTGAATACTACACGGCGACTGAATTTAATCCAGTGCGCCAAATTGCTAAAGCGTCTACGACGGGGCATGGTACGAATGTGATTGCGGGTTTAGCGGTTTCTATGGAAGCGACGGCTTTACCAGTGTTAGCCGTCTGTGCCAGTATTGGAGGCGCGTATTACTTGGCCGGTTTATATGGTATTGCGATTGCCGCGACAAGTATGTTGTCGATGACGGGTATTATCGTTGCCTTGGATGCGTATGGCCCAGTTACTGATAATGCGGGTGGTATTGCGGAAATGGCTGAATTAGATGAGAAAGTGCGCAGTATTACTGATCCGTTGGATGCGGTGGGTAATACCACTAAAGCAGTTACCAAGGGGTATGCGATTGGTTCTGCTGGTTTGGCGGCTTTGGTGCTGTTTGCCGATTACCAACATAAAGTGGAACAGGGTGGCTCCTCTGTCAGTTTTGACTTGTCGGATCCGATGGTGATTATCGGCCTCTTTATAGGCGGCATGATTCCTTTCCTTTTTGGCGCGATGGCGATGAAAGCGGTTGGGCGTTCTGCAGGTAGTGTGGTGGAAGAAGTGCGCCGCCAATTTAAAGAAATCCCGGGCATTATGGAAAAAACGGCTAAACCCGATTATTCCAAAGCGGTTGATCTGCTGACAAAATCGGCGATCAAGGAGATGCTCCTCCCTTCATTGTTGCCGGTATTAGTGCCTATTATTGTTGGCTTCACTTTAGGGGTTCAAGCCTTAGGCGGTTTGTTGCTGGGTACGATTGTGACGGGTTTATTTCTTGCGATTTCCATGACAGCCGGTGGTGGTGCTTGGGATAATGCTAAGAAGTACATTGAGGATGGTAATCATGGTGGTAAAGGCTCGGAAGCGCATAAGGCGGCTGTGACGAGCGATACTGTGGGCGATCCGTATAAAGATACGGCTGGGCCTGCGATTAACCCGTTGATTAAAATCATTAATATTGTGGCGTTGTTGATTGTGCCCTTGTTGGTATGATGTCGTTTTGAGTTTTGAATGAAGGTTCGTTTTTGATGTTTTTAGGGGCAACCACAAGGGTTTGCCCCTACGGGCGGTTTGTAGGGGCAACCCCTTGTGGTTGCCCTTTTTGCTGAAAATCTATTCTATAGATGAAAAAAAAGAGATTGATTAAACAATGTCTTATAGTGATTTTAAAACATTAGAACAAATAAATAGTGAGCTAGGGATAGTCATAAAAGATGAAAATCGGTTATATACCCAGATTGAGCCTCTTAAATTAAGTCAATTGTTTGTTGAGATCATGAAAGTCGCTTTTGATCTCGCTATAAAGATAGATACAGAGATGGCAAGACAATCTTTTATCGTGGATAATGTGTTAATTGAATTAAAAAGACATGTTGACATCAGCTTCTTTGTGGGTAAGGCTTTTAATGTTGATAGTAGCAAAAGCTTAACAGGTAATCCTGATGCTATAATCAGTAACAGTAATAATCAGTTATATATCACCTCACCTGTTGTGGTATTGGTTGAGGCTAAAAAATCAGACTTAGGCAGTGGGTATGCTCAGTGTATAGCTGAAATGGAGGCTGCGAGAATATTTAATGAGAGAAAAGGCAATAATATCCCTATTATATATGGTGTCGTCACTGATGGGGCAATATGGCGGTTTATATCTTTACAAAATAATATAGCTGCTATAGATAGTTATTTGTATCATTTCGATGATGGGAGTCAAATACTGGGGATACTTAAATCTTTTTTAATGACTTGGGATTGAAGCTTTGACCAATTTATTTATTAAAATATCAATAAAAATCAATGAGTTGTCAATAATATGAAACAAGATAAAAAGAAATAGAACGCTGATTATCATGATTTGACTGATTTTCGCTGATCAAAAAATCAGCATATATATTTAAAAATCAGCGTAAATCAGGCCATAATCAGTTTAATCAGTGTTCTATCTCATTCCGCTAATACATCCCATATTGAAAGGTTATCATCCATTGTAGACACTATATCGCCGAGAATTTGCCCACGATCAGACATACATCCCAACCAAGTATTGGCTTTAATCGGTGAAACCGGTGTCATCTTGTATTCTTGTACTATAACTCTATTGTTTTTTTTAAGCCAATCCTGTTCCGGCACCATGCCATTGTGTGATTCATAAGTCAATTCAATAGCTTGCATTGTTCAGTTTTCCTTTATGCCTTCGCAAAATAAATTTTTCACTAAAATCGGGCCGCAAAATAAATTTTGCACTCCATATAACCCCTCTCCCTTTCACCTTCCCTCCTTTCTCAAATGAATAACACTCCAAATCAAAAAGATGATAATTTATTTTTACCCAATTTTTGCGATGTCAATACCGTTTTTTTTGGTATCATCGTGACTGAATTGTTGGTTTTTGTCCTCGTGTTAGCGCCATTGGGTCAAAAAAGCCTTGATTGGTATGAGGTGAAAACCAATTTGCTGACTGATTTAGCCATGACTTCTTTATTTGTGCAATGGATAACCCTATTTAGTATGGCATTATTATGTGGTATGCACCGCTGGTTAACTCAATTAGATAATAACATCATGGCTGGTTTTATCAGCTACCTGATCATATTATTAGTCACGTATGTTGTCAGCGAATTAGCTTGGCAAGTGGCTTTTTTCTCATTAGAGACAACATCATCAGGGATGGCTACACCTCATTTGATGTTATTCACAAATAGTGTTATCAGTACCCTTATCAGTGTCTTAATATTAGGATATCTTTATCAACGCCATCTCATTAAAAAAAGTGTCGCGGTACTCAGCTATTTGATAATATTAACGATCACTTTGATTGTCAGCGAATGGCCAACTGCTCTCCAAATGATGCCGTCTGATCAAGCTATGCCACATCAATTGTTTTTATGGCGCAATATGGGCATGAGTGCTATTATCAGTGCCGTTGCTTTACGCTACTTTTATATTCAATATCAATGGAAAAAAGAAGTTGAGCTGAATGCCAATGCCCATGCCCAAGCTTTACAAGCCCGTATTCGTCCCCATTTTTTATTTAATAGCATGAATACGATTGCCAGTTTGATCCGCTTTAAACCAAAACTTGCAGAAGAAGTGGTAGAAGATTTTGCGGATTTATTTCGTGCCAGTTTGAGCGATGTGAAAACCGCTGTCACTTTTCAAGAAGAAGTTACTTGGTGTCAGCAATATTTAGGCATAGAAGCCTTGCGCTTAGGGGAACGGTTACAAGTGGTTTGGGAAATCGATAGCATTCCCGAAGATGCGCTATTTCCTCCTCTGTGTTTACAACCTTTATTAGAAAATGCCATTTATCATGGCATTCAACCGTTACCCGAAGGGGGAACCATTGCGATTATTGGTGGGTTTGACAATGACTCTATTCAATTGGACATTGAAAATCCTTTTGCAGAAACCCAATCAAAACATCAAGGTAATCGCATAGCACAAGACAATATTCATCAACGTTTACGCCTTTTTTATGGCAAAAAAGCCAAATTAAATGTACTTCAAACTGCTGAAAGCTATCATGTTAATTTAAGTTTTCCTTATATACTGAAAACCTGACAGGTTTTTAAAACCTGTCAGGTTTAGTCGGGGAATTTTCCTTATAAGTACTGAAGCACAAATAAACAGGTATTTATACCGCAAAGGGCATGAGCAAGGGATTGCCCCTTTCTCCTTTCTTTTTTTTAAATACCTGAAAATTTATGGTTCAGTACTTATAACTACTGAAAACCTGACAGGTTTTAAAAACCGGTCAGGTTTAGTCGGGGAATTTTCCTTGTCTAACTACGAAAACCTGACAGGTTTTAAAAACCGGTCAGGTTTAGTCGGGGAATTTTCCTTATATAACTAACTACTGAAAACCTGACCGGTTTTAAAAACCTGTCAGGTTTAGTCGCAAGTGACTAAAATGAAAATACTCATTGTCGATGATGAACCCCTAGCACGAGACAGATTGCGAGCATTAATAAATGAATTGGGTATAGGTGAAGTCGTTGCCGAAGCTGGCAATGGTAAAGATGTTCTCAATATTACTCGTGTGTTTGAACCTGAGATTATTTTGTTGGATGTTCGTATGCCAGGTATAGATGGTATACAAGTTGCCCAACAACTCGCGACTTTAGAATTAAAGCCGACACCCGTCGTGATTTTTACCACCGCTTACGGCGAACATGCTTTAGCCGCATTTGAGTATCAAGCGGTAGATTACCTACTCAAACCGATTAACAAAGATCGCTTAGCACAAGCTTTACAACGTGCTTACCTCTTTTTACAAAGCCAATTAACGACTCCCCCCATACAAAGCAAACCGCGTGTACGCACTCATATCAGTTACTACTCGCGTGGCGAGTTACGTGTTGTTCCTGTTAACCTGATTTACTATTTTTTAGCTCAGCAAAAATATATCGTTTTGCGTTGGACAAAAGGAGAGATTTTAATCAGTGAATCTTTGAAAAATTTGGAACAAGAATTTGCCGGACAATTTATACGCGTACATCGTCGCGCCTTGGTTGCTCTTAGCCAATTGGCGGGTTTAATGCGAAAAAACGAACGTTCTTATCTGATACTCAAAGATGTACCCAAAACCCTTGAAGTGAGTAGACGGCATTTACAACTCGTTAAACAGAACTTAAAAGATATGCGTATTTCTTATGTTGACTAATGGTGAATCGAAGGGTTGCTACGCATAATGGCGAAATTTTCAACCGATATTTGTTAAATCACGTCGATCATTGGCGTACAATACACAACATTTATCTTTGCCCCAATGCCATATCGTATAGGGCAGATACACAGATATACCCCTATAAAAAATAACAAATTATGGGGATTCCGGGGCGAACCAGCGTGTTCGCCCAGATTAATAGCATTGACGCTTTGTCCACCCTACAACTGATAACTGAAAAACGAAAGATATGTTATGTTAACTTATCCAGAAATTGATCCCGTTCTGATTCAACTCGGCCCATTAAAAGTACACTGGTATGGGGTAATGTACTTAATCGGTTTTGGCCTCACTTGGTGGCTCGCTTTAAGAAGGGCACAGCGTCCAGATATACGTTTCACAGCAGCACAAATAAGCGATCTGATTTTCTACGGCGCACTGGGTGTCGTATTAGGTGGCCGATTAGGCTACATTTTATTTTATGATCTCTCGACTTACATGACGACACCTCTAGCCATATTCAAGGTTTGGCAAGGCGGTATGTCATTTCACGGCGGCCTACTAGGTGTTTTAATCGCGATGTGGTTATTTGGGCGCAAATTTAAACGTCGTTTCTTTGAAATCACAGATTTTATTGCACCAATGGTTACTTTGGGTTTAGGGGCAGGGCGCATTGGTAATTTTATTAATGGCGAATTATGGGGCCGCACTACCGATTTACCTTGGGGCATGGTTTTTCCGAATGCCGGTGAACTACCTCGCCACCCTTCCCAATTATATCAAGCCGTACTAGAAGGCCTGATTTTATTTCTCATTCTCTGGCTATTTTCCAAACGCCCCCGCCCAACAATGGCCGTATCAGGCTTATTTTTAATAGGCTACGGCAGTTTCCGTTTTTTAGTCGAATTTGTCCGCGAACCAGATCGCCATTTAGGCTATATCGCATTTAATTGGATGACAATGGGGCAATTACTCAGTATTCCAATGATTTTAGCCGGAATCGTCTTAATGGGATTAGCTTACTACCCTTTTCACCGCAAAAGCGCAATTTGATTCAATCTCATCTCAACACTTGTCGCCTGACTTTGATGAATGAAGCAACGATTTGGGCAAGAGCTATTTATCCTAACGGATTTTGTTTCTTGCGACGTTCAAAGCCCCATTATTTCTAGGTGTCCCCAAAATCCGTTACAATCAGAAAATAATTTCATAATAATAAGAGCGAACGTCAAGGGCGAACACGTAGGTTCGCCCCTACAGACGCAATGTAGGGGCTGCCCGATCGTGTTCGCCCGATTTGTGAAATTATTTATCAGCGTTAATCATGATAATCAAGCGTTCTATCAGAGCACTCCCTCCCTCTAATATCAGCATCTCATTTCCAATTTTCAGATGAACAGCTATAGGCAGATTTCTTATGATATCAAAGCATCAGATTTTTAAATCGTTACGATTTGGGGTAACTAAACTCATATCAGTGTTTTTAATGATTTATTATCCTCTACCCGTTTTAGCAGCCTTTTCTTCTAAAATCACGCATCCGGTATCGGCAGTTGATTATGCCCAAAATGAATTGATTAAAGTCGGTTGGCGTAAAAACGTCGCTAAAGCCGTTGTGAGTGTCAACAGTGCTTGGTTTACCCTGCTCAATAAAGAGCATCGGAATGATTTTCATCACCAAATCAAATTACTGAAACAACTCAAAATGTCTGCCATTGTGAGGCGTTTTTTACGCAAACATCCAGAAACGGCAGGATTGTTGGCGCTTTCTGACAACCCCATTTTATTGGTAAAAATGCTCAATCAATCAAGCTGTTATCATGTGATTAGCCATTTTTATGCGCTACATACTACACCGCCTGAAGTACAATTATTGACTGAGGCATTAGACAAACACCGTGATCTGATGTGCCAACTGGCAGAGCGGGGATTATTAGCGACACAAACGGTGTTCATGTTTCCCCGTCATACCGAGGGCGCGATAGAATATGATGCTTGGCTTGAAGAAGTGTTTAGTAAATATCTCTGGCATTCTGATCAACAAGTAGCCGAAATCATGGCATTTCTGATTGAACAAGGGCCATCGATTCGACAACGCTTAGAAAAAGAACAGACTTTTTATCAGCACTTTCGGAAACAATTATGGCCTGCATTAATACGTGTTGCCGATGATTTTGGTGCATTTGAATGGCTGGCTAACGATCCTTGTATTTGGGATTTGCTCGCACTACCAGAAGGAGAGATTTTACTCGAAAAATGGGGATTGGGGCCCATGAGCTTGTTATTTGGTGAAGGAAGCTATCCGGCTGAAATGCGGCCTATTATTATTCAGATATTATTACAAGGTGACGATAACACAGTAGATGCCTTGTTTAGATATAAGGAAGAGCCACTCTTTCGTCACTTACTGCGCCGTGAACTTTCAGCGAGTACACAAGCAGCATTAGCCAGTCAACTCGCAACCGTTTGTCCGAATTATCCAGAGCAAAGCTGTTCAGCCTTGCATCAACAGTTACGTTATTTTGCCTCTCTCAATGGAGATGTTGCCTTAGCCGAAGAAGTCGGGCCATCGCCAAGTGGGCCAGTGACTTGGATTCCATTACATGGTAGTTATTATGCGATTAAAAAGATGAGGCAAGGACGTGATATCAACAGTGATGATATATTAAATCTGAGTTTGGATGCATTAATTCTGGTACCCTCTGGATTGCTTGTTCACGCCTTTTCAGGCGCCGCCCAACCGATTGGGAAACAAATGATTTTTGAGATCGGTATAAAAGGATTAGAAACTTTAGCTTTTACACCTCGGACACATCACGTTGTTAAATCATTGGGTAAATTTGCTATTCGAGCGGGAAATAATACCGGCAAACTTGTCGCGCAGCAAATGACCCACGAAATGATTCAACAAGTATCGCTTTTACAAGGTAAACAAATAATTGTGGAAGGTGCGGCGACAACGGTATCGGCTTTTATGAAGCAAAGTCAACACATTTTAAGTCAACTAGGTCAATCCATTACCAAACAAACGTCTTATGACGTGACTGATCCTATCAAATTTATACATAGCAAAACGGGGATGGGACAACATGCGGTAAGCGTTGTTGAATTTGAGACTCAGGTTTTTATGCGGCATGATGCCAAGATTTTAATGGCACCGACTCGTGGTTTAAGCAATCAATTTTTTCGGGAAACGGCAGAAATTGCCTTGTTAACGCCTGTCACACGGCATATTAAGCGACAAGTTTCAGCATGGCAGCAAAATATCTCAGCTTGGTGGTTGATGAATGCCACGATTGCTCATTAAATTTTCACTGATTCTTGCAGGTGATGTATACTCGACGCGGGAATAAACTTTCAGGCAAAAGTTCGCGCAGCGAACTTTTGCCTGAAAAACTTTTGGCAACCCCAGGTTGCCACCTGGGGCTATGATCTCGCTACGCTCGGTAACGTTGTAGGGGCGAACCTGCGTGTTCGCCCAGGCTTAACTCGGTAACGAAGTTTCACATTCAACCCCTACGGTGCCTTAGCTTTTTAATCTTTTTCTGATTGATTTTTTGGCAACCCCAGGTTGCCACCTGGGGCTATTCACATTCAACCCCTACGGGGTTGTGCTTTTTAAGTTTAAAATAAATAACATTTTCAACAATTTAGATTATGCTCAACACTCAGAGAAAATCATGAGCATCAGCCTCATCAGCGTTCTATTTTTTTCATTAGCGAGAACACAATGCAATATCAATCCCTATTATTAATATTAATACCACTATGTCTCCCCATCAAAGCCCTCGCAACGCAAACCTATCCTTGGTTAACGACGCGCCATGACACCAACCACAGCCTCGTCAACCGCATAGCAACACCGCCCGGCTTTGAAAGAACCTCAGTGCCCAAAAACAGTTTTGGACATTGGCTACGTCACCTACCCTTAAAATCAGGCGTTCCGCCTGTCTACCTCTACAATGGCAAGGAAAAACGCAACCAATCGGCCCATCACGCCATCATTGATATTGATGTCGGCCACCGAGACTTACAACAATGTGCCGATGCCATCATCCGGCTCCGAGCCGAATACCTCTACTCAAAAGGCCATTATGATGCCATCCATTTCAACTTTACCAGCGGTGATGAAGCAGCCTATAAAAAATGGCAGCAAGGCTATCGCCCACAAGTGCGAGGCAATCAAGTCAAATGGCGTAAAAAATACCGGTACAACAACGCTTACAGAATATTCAGATTATACACCAACACCGTTTTTATATACGCCGGCAGCTACTCACTCAGCCAAGAACTCAAAACCGTTAAAAAAATTCAGGACATGAAAATAGGCGATATTTTCATCAAAGGCGGTTTTCCTGGACACGCCATCATAGTGCTTGATATGGCAATCAACACAACCACCGGCAAAACCCTTTTTTTGTTAGCCCAAAGTTACATGCCAGCGCAAGATATACATATCTTAATTAATCCCTTAAATGACAAACTCTCCCCCTGGTATGAACTTGATTTTGGAGAAACGCTTCAGACACCAGAATGGACTTTTGATCGCAAGCAACTGAAAAGATTTCCGTAGTCGTCTGCGTGAAATATTAAACCTGACAGGTTTTTAAAACCTGTCAGGTTTGGTTCACAAAGTGCCTGATACCTTTGCTTTCTCTTATTTTTTACCACATAACAAACAAGGCACTTCTAAACTTTGCGAAACGATTTCACCACCTTGATAGCACCAAATTTCAATTGGCGTAACCACATCCCCCTTTTCATCAAAATCAAGATTACCAGAAGCCCCCACATAATTGATATTTAAACCTTGCCGTAAATATTTTAAACCTTGTTTTAAACTTTTTATACCGGCTATCACTTGTTTGCCCGGCCAGTTAGCCACTTTGCGTAAATGATCACGTATTGTTAAGGGTGTCAGTGCCTCACCATTCGCTTGAACGGAATAAGCGGCTAATCCGCCTATAATAACCGCATCATAAACATTTGCCAAAAAAGCCACTTGTGATTCACCGTATGCCATTTTGTAATCCATATTGAAAATCTCTAATGACTCCGAATACGACGAACTCGGATTGGTGCCACATAAGCCTTCCAAAACCTCGGCCCCAACGACTTCAATCAATTGTTCAGATTTGCTGCCATCGACAAATAAGAATTGATCAAAAAAATCATACTCAATCGCTTCTTTAATGTAAAGATGTGCATGACCTGAAAAACTAATCGCCACCAAAGCGTCAGCAGTTTCAGTCAACGCTTGTTGTAATTCTGCGACATAACTTGGAGCCAATTCATTATTATGGGCTATTGCCGCACTGATCCGCCCCCCCAAAGCTTGAAAATTCTCTGTGAAGACTTGCGTTAAACCTTGGCCATAAGCATCATTGATATAAAGTATTGAAACATCTCGATAACCCATCATATCATAAGCTAATCTCGCTAAAACAATACCTTGTTTCGTATCAGGCGGCACAGTGCGAAACAATAAATCTTGCCCTTCATCAGCAGCCAAATCAGTAATCAGCGGTGAAGTTGATGAATAAGCAATCTGAGGGATTTGTCTAGGAATAGTCACCTGTTCAGCAACTGCAATCGTGACAGAACTGGCAGAACTACCGATAAGAATGTGTATCCCCTCATTATCGACTAAATTTTGAACAGCAAGCGTTGCCGCAGTCGGATTCGTTTCACTATCAGCCACAATGGGTTCCACAGGATAACCCGCCTCATTCAAATGTTGAACCGCCAACAGCGCCGCATGATAGCGAGCCTGCCCTTTTTCAGCCAATGTGCCCGTTAGCGGAACCAGTAAACCCATTTTAACCGGCTCAAACGGATTATCAACCTGCCCATTTGAGTCATCATTGCAACCACTGATGAATAATAGTATATTAATTAAATAGAAAATAGAGACAAATTTAAACATTAAATATCTTCTTTTTTGTATGGTTTTTATGAGATGATAGAACGCTGATGACGCTGATAATCATGATTTACGCTGATTTTTTTTAATTAAATTAATTTTTTTATCAGTGTTAATCAGTCCAATCATGAAAATCAGCGTTCTATCCAATTGATTAATGGAGAATCCAATGCGAAATCTATTCCTCTTTATTTTGATCAGCTTATTGAATATCAATACCTTGATTCATGCTGAAGTCGTATTAGATGGCACTTTAGGAAACCGTAGCGCATTACCTGGCCCTGATTATCTGATAGCCCCCCACTTAGGCCAACAACACGGTAGCAATTTGTTCCACAGTTTCCAATACTTTAACTTACAAAGCCATGAAAGTGCGATTTTTTCTGGCCCTGAACAAATCAATACGATCATCGGCCGTGTCACAGGTGGCCAGCCTTCTCATATTGATGGCCTACTGCGTTCAACCATACCAAAAGCTGATCTGTATTTTCTCAATCCAAATGGAATACTGTTTGGGCCCAATGCTCGATTAGACTTACAAGGCAGTTTTCATGCCAGTACCGCTGACTATCTCCGCTTCAAAAAGGGCGGACGATTTGATGCGCGTCAACCACAAAATAGCCTCTTAAACGTAGCCCCTGTCGAAGCGTTTGGATTTCTAACAAATACCCCAGCAACCTTGTCTTTTGATAAGACTCAATTATCCCTCCAACCCGAAAAAACATTCTCTCTCGTCAGCGGCGATATCAACATGACAGGCGCACAATTGTTCGCCCCAAGCGGCCAACTTAATCTGGTTAGCGTTGCTCAAAAAGGAGAAGTCAACTTATCTCATATGGATACCTTCGCATTTGATCAACAAGGCCTGATAACCTTCTCTAATCAGACTCATCTCAATGTTGATGGGGTAGGCGCAGGAGAAGTTTTTATTCGGGGAGGGCAGTTAGTGATGCGCGATTCGGCTATTCAAGCCGATACCCTCGCTTTTCAAGATGGCAAAGGGATCAACATCAAACTCACCGAATCCCTCGATATCAGTGGTGATTTAGTTGCCATCTCAAACGATACCTTTGGAAGTGGCAATGCCGGTCAGATTAGGATTTCAGCACCCCATTTTGATCTGAGTGGCAGTACGATTGATGCGAGTAGTTTAAGTAGTGGGCGAGGGGGTGATATCAGCATCACAACTGATCAACTGAAACTCAAAGCCGGTGCTAGAATCACCAGTAATGTGTTTAGCACGGGTTCCGGTGGTAACCTCTTTATCAACAGTTCAGAACTCCTTTCCTTATCCGGTCAACGGGCCAAGCCTTTTACGCATCACGATATCACATTTGAACAGCAAGCCAGTACCCTCAATACCTCCACATTTAACACCGGCCAAGCGGGACAAATTAACCTCATAACAGACTATTTAAATATGGACGGCAGCCACATTTCAGCCGATAGTCTAGCCAATGAAGCCTTAACCACAGCAGGTAATGCGGGTCATGTCGTTTTACAAGCCAAATCCGTCAGCTTGACTGCCGGTGCCAGAATCACAGCCTCAACACTCGGTTCCGGCCAAGGAGGCAATATTCAGATTCAAGTTGACGGCCCGATTAGCCTAGAAGGCGAAGGCGAACAAGTCACTTATAGCGGCCTTTTAACCCGAACCTTGAGTCAATCCGATAGCGCAGGTTGCGGTGGCAATATCACCTTAACGGCCGACCAATTAACCCTCAAATCAGGAGCAACGATCAGCGCCTCCACATTTGGAGCCGGTAACGGCGGAAAAATTGCTATTAAAATCAAAGGATTAGCCACCATCACAGGAGATGATAGTCGCGGCGAAGGGAGTTTTATAGGAGCCGGCGCTTGGAGTGATGCCGATAATGCCGGTCAAGGGGGCAGCATAGTTTTAGAAGCAAAAGACTTACAAATCGTCGGCGGTGCCGGAATAGAAACCGGCACAGGCGGGCCAGGTGACGGCGGCAACACCACCATCAAAGTCAGCGGAAAAACAGAACTATTAGGCAAAAGAAGTGGCGATGATCGGCCCAGCCGCATCCTAACCGCCTCAGAAGGCAGAATGGAAAACGCCGGTCATGCCGGCGCTATCGTGTTAGAAACGCAAGAATTATATTTAACCGACAACACCACCATCAGTGTTTTAAGCGAAGGCCCTGGACAAGGTGGCAACCTAACGATAAAAGCACAACGTATTCTTGCAGAAGAACGCAGCAGCATTTCGGCCAGCAGTACTCATCAAGGCGACGCAGGGAATTTGATAATACAAGTTGAAGAAGGGATCAAATTGCTCAACAGCGACATCACCACAGCCAGCAACAGTGCCGATGGCGGGAATATCACCCTGATTGCCCCCACAGGTTATTTTTATTTAAACAACGCCGAAACAACAACCAGCGTCAAAGCGAAAAGCGGCAACGGCGGGAACATCAATCTAAACGCCCAATTTATCATTTTAAAAAACGGCCAGATACTCTCCCAATCATTCCAAGGAAATGGCGGCAAAATTCAAATCAAAACATCAGGCATCTATAATTTTGAGCAAGGTGAAATAGAAGAATTTATAAACGCCCAATCCTCCGGCGGCGGAATAGATGGCGAAGTCAAAATCGACTCACCGGCCATCAATTTAGATGAAGTATTAGTCGTACTTTCCAGCGAATTTGTAGAAGAAACCCTAAAACGCTGCGACGAAAGAGAAAATCCCAGCACATTCAAAATCATCCCAAAACGAAAACCAGTCCCTTTTGAACTCAATTTTTGACTTAGTAATTAAACGTAGTGTGGGTAACGTCTTTATGTTGCCCACCATTCAAGACTACAAGGATTGTATATAAAAAAGGATTTAAACGGGTACAATAACGATATAATTCATTCATAGACAATTAAACGTAGGGTGGGTAACGTCTTTATGTTGCCCACCATTCAAGGCTACAAGGATTGTATATAAAAAAGGATTTAAACGGGGTACAACCACGATCCAATCCCTTCATAGACAATTAAACGTAGGGTGGGTAACGTCTTTATGTTGCCCACCAATCAAGGCTACAAGGATTGTATATAAAAAAGGATTTAAACCCTAACGACAAGGATTGTATATAAAAAAGGATTTAAACGGGGTACAACCACGATCCAATCCCTTCATAGACATATCAAACGTAGGGTGGGTAACGTCTTTATGTTGCCCACCATTCAAGGCTAAAAACTTGAGCATCGAGTAATAGCTATAGACAAACTAAACTTTATACTCCAAACTATACCACCCTAGTTAAAACTGATAACTGATAACTGATAACTGACATGTCACTAACAACCCTCATCCAAAAAGGCATTGATGCTGCTTTTGATAGCCCACTAATAGAAATCCTTGCAGATAAAATCGGGGTGGCTCAAGCTGTGCCTATTCTGAAAGAACATTTTACATTCACTGCTTTTGAAATCGCATCGGCTTATCAAGACAGTTACGAGCAAGCATTAACGGCAATCAATGCCGGTTTAGCCGCGCCCGAACAGAAATTCGCATTCCTACAAAAATTCACCCATTCTAAACTCACCCGTGAATTTTCTGATCAAATCGACTCCCTTTACTTGCAACTTTTTGCCAAAGCAATTGAAAAAGAGTCTACATCAGAATTACGTCAACAACTGATTGAGCAGATTGAGAGGTTATCTGAACAACCGCTCACTTTTGAAGCCGAAAATACGCCCTTTACTGATACCGAGTTGGCCGCATTCATCAATGACAAAGGCACTTCAAGCATTACCGATTTGGTGTTAGAACAATTGGGTAATCGGGTGCCGGATTTATTGGCACAATTTCTCCACTACCATGAATTATTAGGCAACGCTATCCTATTTTTCTTGCGCGAGAGACTTCGCAAAGATGAACGCACCGAAAAAACCTTAGCGGCCCTGCAACGTGAAAAATTATTGTTAGGTACCGATGAAATTAAACAAGGCATGGCCGAACAAAAAGCCTTGTTGCAAGAATTAATGCAACGTTTTGCCCTTTCCAAACAAATCAAACCCAGTGATGAGTTCACCCATCACTCCAGCGATAGCCGCCAACTGATTCAAGCCGCGATTGCCAAGCTACCTGTGTTGTCAAAGCATAATCGTGAATATAATCAATTGGTTATTATGGCCGGCAGCGTTTTGTCATCGACGGGCGATATTGACGAAGCGGAAAGCTTATTTCTGCAAGCACGCAATGAGGCTCAAAATCAAGCCGATAAAGCCTTAGCCTCATTTAATTTGTTTCAAATCAGACTGCGCTGCCAAGCCTACGAAAAAGCCTTAGCCGATTTACAAACCGCTATCAAGATCGATTCAAAACGCTATGCCCTGCATCACGTCGAAAAATATCCCATTCAACAGATTCTAGGGGCTGGCGGCATGGGCTGCGTGTTTTTATGTCATGATCAATGGGGCGAAAATCAAGTCGTTGTCAAATGTTTTTGGAAAGGGCGCAAGGGAAAACGCGATGACGTTTTCAAAGAAGCCCTGCTAATGCGAGACATCGCAGGCGATTATGTGCCCAAACCCATAGACTGTGATTACACCGATCCCATTCAACAAGAACGGCCTTATTTTGTCACCGAATATATTGCCCAAGCCAAAGATGGTGAAGCCTGGTTAGCGGAGCATGGCAAACTTGATCTACGCACCGGCCTCGCAGTCGGCCTAGAAATCGCCAAAGGCCTACAAGTCGCGCACCAAAAGGGGATTTATCACCTTGATCTCAAACCCGCGAATGTGTTATTGAAACAAACCCAAACAGCGTTAATGGTGAAAATCATTGATTTTGGTTTAGCCAGAGTCGCCACTTCTTTAAAACAAGAAGCCATGTCGCGTAGCCATACCCACCAGACGCAATTTGGGCAAACCATAATCGGTAGCTTATATTATGCCCCGCCAGAGCAATTAGGGCATAGCGAATACGGCAAACCCAGCGCAAAAAGCGATTTATTTTCCTTTGGTGCCACCTTATATCGGTTAATGACGGGAGAAAGTCCGCAGAATTTGAATCCACGTCGCCTCGCCGAAGCCCCGCCAGCATTATTTGAATTGTTATGCGACTGCAAAGAAGAAAACCCCGAAAGACGACCCGATATTGATAGCGTGATTGCGCGATTATCTGGTTTATTGAAAACACAGCAATTAAAACCCGGTAACGTTTTCCGTGATCCCTTAACAGAAAGCGGTTTTGGCCCAGAAATGGTTGTCATACCTGCTGGAACGTTTCGTATGGGCGATATTCAAGGTACTGGTGGTGATAGGGAAAAACCTGTCCATGAAGTCTCAGTTAAAAGCTTTGCGATGGGACGTTATCCGCTGACTGTCGGTGAATTTAGGCAGTTTGTCGAGGCAACGGGGTATAAAACGGAGGCGGAAACGGGAGGGGGAAGTTATGTATGGAAAGGTAATAACTGGCAACAGGTAGAAGATGCCAATTGGCGCAACCCGTCTTTTCCCCAAGAAGCTCCACAAGAAGATAATCAACCTGTCGTCTGTATCAGTTGGAACGATACGAAGGCCTATATCGACTGGCTCACGGAACAAACAGGCCAAGAATATCGCTTACCCAGTGAGGCCCAATGGGAATATGCCGCCCGTGCGGGTACGGATACCGATTACTGGTGGGGCAACAAGTTCGCTCGGAATCGGGTTAACTGTAGGGGTAGTGGTAGGCCTAGTCAATGGAGTGGTAAACAAACTGCCCCAGTCGGTTCTTTTAAACCCAATCCCTTCGATTTATATGACACAGCAGGGAATGTCTGGGAATGGTGTGCTGATGGGTGGCATGACAACTATAAAGGCGCACCGACTCATGGGAGTGTGTGGAAAGGGGACGGTAGCCTTTTTGTGTTGCGCGGCGGCTCCTGGAACAGCGGTGCGAGGCAGGTGCGCTCGGCGTACCGCGAGAAGAATCAGCAGACTTACGGTGCAGGGAACTGCGGCGTTCGGCTGGCCATTATTTTGTAACTCTTTGTTCTTTTTACTTTTTCCCTTTTATTTTTTAAGTAGGCGGGGGTCTGGGGGGCGCGCCCCCCAGGTCTTTTCGTTTTTTAGCCTATTTCCATACATATATAAAGGTTATTAAGGTGAAATAAGGGGGAAAAGGATAGTACAGCGGATTACGGGGATAAACGGATTGGTGTAGGGGCCTTTATTTAGTACAACGAATTACTCGGATAAACGAATTGAAGCTAATCAAAATGGTAGCCCAGCCTTTCAAAAGTCTTGATAACTCTTTAATTCGCTTATCCCCGTAATTCGTTGTATTATACAAATCGTATAGCCCTCTACAAAATAGATGAAAACGCAAGAGACGCTTCAGCGCCAAAAGGCGCAAGCGATGGCAGGATGCCAGATTGCTTAAACCTGCTGATGCTCCGATCCAAATCTCCGAATCAAGTGAGGAAACGGATGACAAAACACCCGAATCTCAGCAAGACGACATTAAACAAAAGCTTTAATTTTTACCCTGTATATTAACAGTAATAATTTTATTTATCTTATAATGACCACTGAAAACACTAATCAAGGCATAGAACAATGGCAATTTACGCAATATGGAACAATAAAGGTGGTGTGGGTAAAAGCTACTTGACCTTTCAATTGGCATCTGAATACGCAAGACAAAACCCAAATAAGAAAGTCCTAGTAGTCGATATTTGTCCCCAAGCAAACTCTTCATCAATGCTTTTAGGTGGGATGGATGCTGGTGAAACTGTTCTAACTCAAATTCACACAACTCAACCTAGACGGACAATATCAGGTTATATAGAGGAACGAATTCGTAGCCCTTATGTCTCTCCAAATTCAGGTGCGGGTTATATTACTCATGTTGCCACACACAATGACAAAATTCCCCCCAATTTACACCTCGTTGTTGGTGACGAGCAATTAGAAATGCAAGCTTCACGAGTAACCGGTGCTTCGTTTCCGGGTCCGCCAGATGCTTGGAGAATTGTACATCTTTGGATTAGAGAGCTAATCAGTGATATTCAGACATCTTGGGATAATGCAGATTCTTGTGTATTCATAGATTGCAATCCTAGCTTTTCGATCTATACGGAATTAGCTCTAACTGCAGCTGAACGTTTATTGATTCCATTTTCTGCAGATGGTTCGTCCAAACGCGCTGTAAAAGCGGTATTGTCTTTGGTTTATGGAGTAAGACTGCATCCCGGCGATCCTCAGTCTGAATTTTTTCGAGAGTTAGAAAGGCATCGCATGACATTGCCGGCTATCTATATGTATATTGGTAATAGATTAACACAGATGTATATGTCGTCTGCATCAGCATTTAAGACCGTCGTGAACGAGATTGGTGATGAAATTTGGGGGGTATGGCAATCATCAGCACAAACATTTTGCATACACCCAAATAGTACGGCGACTCCACATTCTCGCAAAACATTCCAGAATATGTTTCAATATGAGATAAATGATGCTAATAGTGCATCAGTTGTATCTAGCGCACTGGGCATACCGATTGCTCGGTTGACGGCTGGAAAAAAAGAAGTGGCTGGAAAAAGTATCACTGTTAACCAATCTCAACTTGATAAGCAAGTGCCTAATATAAGGACGCTTGTAGAAAATATCGAATAGAGTTAACTAAAGTGAGTTCTATGTACAGGACAAAAAAATATAAATGATATTATAAATGTAGGGTGGGTAAGTTCGGATCAAAGAACTCGAAACGAACTTGCCCACTGTGATACTTACCCACCCTACAGTTAATCTTTAATATAAAAATCAAAGCATTATATTTTTTGTCCTGTACATAGAAATGGTGGGCAGCAAAAACACGCTACCCACCCTACAAGAATGGGAATGGGGCCGGCACAAAAACACGCTACCCACCCTACAAGAATGGGAATGGGGCCGGCACAAAAACACGCTACCCACCCTACGTTGAACATTAAACTAAGAGAAAGCAAGCGAAATGGTGGGCAAGCGTTTGGCTCATTTTTTGGGCTCGTTTTTGAGATCGTGGTGACACCCATCTACGTAAATAGATGAAAACGCAAGAGACGAACTATACGCAAGAGGCGCAAGCGATGCAAGGATGCCAGATTGCTTCAAAGGATTAATTCGCTTATCCCCGTAATTAGCTCAGCTTTCCTTCGTTTCGTTGTACTACTTATTGCGTGTACTCAAGAGGAAAAACATGATGCAAAATATAACGATTGGTATTAATAACAGCTTATTCAATGCCGCACAAAATTATGCAACCCAGCACAACACAACGATTAGCCAAATTATTCAAGGCTATTTAGCACAACTGACAGGTGTAAAACCCTCACAAGCAGAGATTAAAACACTAGAACGCTTTTCACGTTGCGAAATCACCCGTTTAGAAGCCATGAAAACACTTGACATTGATTACAGCACATTACTTGACAAACTTGGACAACGCGGATTGTCATTGCCAAGCTTACCCCCAGAAACACTTCAACCCATGGTTGAGAACTTTGTGCGTATCATGAAGGAGGCACAAGAACGATGAAACGTGTGACATTGATTATCCCTGATGCCGGGCCCCTCATCAGTCTAGGCAAAGTCAACAGACTGGACATTCTACTCAAACTTGATTTACCCATTTATATCATTGATCAAGTCTATTTTGAAGTGACACGGGAACCGGCCTATCAAGATGCCCAGATTATCAAGCAATTTGTAAAGGCCTATCCTGAACAAGTCAAAATTGTTGAAACACAAGTCGGGCATCTTGCCAGTTTAGAACGGGAACACAACTCATCAGCACGTCAGCGTCAACTGGGAGATGCTGCCATCACCGATTTTTTAAGCAACCAACTTCACGAAATTGTTAAGTCTTCCGAGCCGGTTTTACTTCTGTTTGAAGATACCGATTTAACCAAAATGAATATCGTATTACGAGGCAATGTTCATTTACTTTCAACAAAAGCATTACTTATTGGCATGGAAAATATAGGGTTAATAGAGTCTGAAGCCACAGTATGGGAAGCTATTATCGCCAGTGGCCGCAAACCCTCTAACGAAATTTTGGACAAACCCGCGCCTGCTATTTATGGGGGTAGTTATTGGCAAGGCAGTGCAAAAAAGGGTTCTCAGAGAAGACTGGAAAAAACGGATTGAGTAAAATATTATCATCATTCATTGTACTCAATTAAAAAAGGAAACGTGCTATGTTGCAAACTGACGACGCCCTTTACAAGGGCAATCAATTTCGTTGGCTTAATTCAAGATGACAAAAATCTCCAGGACGTTTTACAACGTGCGTGGGGCTGTTTGGGAAGTAGCAAAAGCTTGGATGAAATTGATGCAGAAATGAATGCAATGCGTCAAGACTGGGATAGGGGGTGGGATTAATCAGTTCAATCATGACAATCAGCGTGCTATCTGATTTGTAATAGAACGCAGATTTGACTGATTATGGCCTGATTCGCGCTGATTGTTTGATCAGCGTTAATCAGTTCAATCATGACAATCAGCGTTCTATCTAATTTGTAATAGAACGCAGATTTAACGGATTCTCATGATTGACGCTGATCAAAAATCAGTGTTAATCAGTTCAATCAGGCCATAATCAGCATCTTATTTCATTACTTAAGTCCATGCTAATCATCACCGTTTTTCATTGAAGGACTACCGAATTTCTTAAGGTGACCAATAACAAACACGGCTACAAGACCCACAACCGTAGTGCCACCAAGTGTGATAGCCGCTTTTTCTGAACCAAGGGCAAGGGCAATAATACTGGTCACAAACGCAAGTATGCCAATAATAAGCCCATACAGTTGCCCCCGTTTGATTTCTTCCGATGCCAAATGCAAAGCCGATTTTTCAAGTGCATGCTCATGTTTAGCATCTTCTTCTGCCATGACTAAAATACGTTCAGCCGAACCTGGGAGAATTTGCTCATAACCTTGCAATATCTCCGGTGGTGGTATTGGCCCTGTGGAAAGGAGTTGGTGTGTGACTTGAGTGAGGGAAGCAGGGGATGTTGATTTGGGTTTGGCCAATGTCTGTTTCGCGGGTGGGTTAGTTTTTCTTTTCCTGTTCATATTGTTCATATTCAGAAGTGAATCGGTTGAACGCACGTTGAAGATGCAATCCAGTTCGTTCCCAGTGTCTTTGCATACGTTCCCTCGCTGTCATTTTGGGCACGAAACGACTATAGTCAGCATAAGGCATAATTTCCATCACACTGCCAATTCCTGTCATGATACGGCAAAATTTTTTTCTCATAAGATTTAATTCATCTCCCATCTGCTGTTCAAAGATGTTTTTGATTATAACACAAAAAGGGGATACCTTTTTTCACGCTTCGAGCCAAGGCGCAAAGATGCCAAGTTATTATGCTCCCGTTTTATAGATTTATTTTTAGGGGCGAACACGCAGGTTCGCCCCTACATATACCTCGTAGGGGCGAACCTGCGTGTTCGCCCTTTTGGATATTATTTTTATGAACATCTATAAATGTCCAAATTATTTTGTGACGATTCCTAATCAACATACGGCTAACTGGGCTATTGACTTGATCAACACCGCCCTTTAACAGACTAAAGAAAAAGCGAAAAAAACCCGTACCTTGGGTTAATTTGTGATAATGCCCTTGCCCGGCTGTCGATAAAATCGTGTTGGTAAAATTATCGTACTCATCAATCAGGATATAAACCTTAAGGCATTTAAAACCAACATAACTTAATAGAAAAGCCAGCTGTTGGTGAGCATCTTGCATCGTCTCCATCATTTTGAAATAACGCTCATCCAAAAAGGCGCGATATTTTTCAGCAAAAAAGAAAATACTGTTCCTGATTTCTTCACTAAATGACTCTTTAAGCTTATCGATATCAAGGTTGAGTTGGGAAAAGTTGAATTTCAAAATGAGATAGGCATTTTTTTCCGGTGTCGGATGAGCATGAATATAGGTACCCGCAAAAAGGGCATCAAATTCATCGGCCAGTGCAATGTCATAATAACATTCCAACAGGCTCAACAGTGACGATTTGCCAAATCGTCTGGGCCGAATCAAAAACAAAAAATAACCCGCAAATTCAAGTTGTGGAATATAGTGCGTTTTATCAACGTAGTATGCATTCTTTTCGCGAACGCTTTTGTAGCTTGAAATACCATAAGATATTGGTTTCATTATATATTGTCCATTTTTATATTAAACTGTAGAGACGCGATGCGTCTCTACGAAAACACCGATGCGAAACATCGCATCGAAACAGATGCGAGGCATCGCATCG
>QNEL01000029.1 GCA_003645185.1 Candidatus Parabeggiatoa sp. nov. 3 | reverse complement strand
TAATGGTTTGCCACGACTTGAATTCATATTCCACATAAGTCAGTTTGAATAAATGAGGGATGGATAGAATATCATGTTTTACCTACTTTAAACAAGTATCAATTCATACGCTACGCTCTATAGGTAGGAGTAGTCTCAGTGTGACTCATATTGAATATAGCAAGAAGAGTACCAGTTTTATGGCTACCTATCGATTTTCAGAAAAATAATTTCACAAGGGCAGACACTCACAAGGGCAGACACGTAGGTCTGCCCCTACAAATACCCTGTATTATAGGATTTCATGTAGGGGCTGCTGCCCTTGCGTGTTCGCCCTTTTGCCGTAATTATCTGAAACACTATATACATAAAAAGGGCTTACGCGGGGGATTGCCCCTACAGACAATTGGTTCTTGTAGGGGCAATCCCTTTGTGGTTGCCCTGAGAATCAATCCCATTCAACGCCCACACTGTCCAGCGGCCATCTTGATTGTTTTTTGAAAATTGAGCTTTTCGACAGTCCCTGTCACTTTTTCAAACCTGTCATTTTAAACACAACCTGTCGGTTTTGGTAAACCGCCGTATCGCGCTGCCTGTTTACCAGGGCCGTAAGGAAACAACGAATAAAGATATTTACTATTGCCCTTATCCGAACCCAGATCCTCTTTTACCAGTTTAATGAGCGCTCGCATGGCCGGCGCAGTGCTGTGATCCTGGTAATATGTCCGTATCTTATGGATGATTTCCCAGTGTGCTTCAGAAAGTGGCAAGTCATCTTGTTCAGCAAGAAGATTGGCTAATTCCTCATTCCAATCAGATAAATTGACTAAATATCCTTGAGAATCCGTTTCAATGCTTTTCCCATTGATTTCAAGTTGCATAGTGCGTTCCTTTCATAATTGTTGACAAAAAATACTAGGTTATTAAGTCAACAATGGGGGCCTTGTGTGAGAGATCAAGTGGATAAAAAAAAGGGGTAATTGGGAATTAGGGATGAAAAGAATAGGAAATAAATGAAAATGAAGATAAAACACACTGCGAGTTCTAGTGTGGTGCAGATAAGTCAAAAAAACGCTCATTTTGCAGGAGGATAGAACGCTGATTTGACTGATTAAACTGAATTAACACTGATTAAAATTAAATTTAGACAATATAGATAAGCTTTATATAATTAAATTTAGACAATAAGATAAGCTTATATGATTAATTAACTTAAGTTAATCAGTGTCAATCAGGATAATTTGCTGTTTCAAGCCTTATGCAGGATTACCCACGTTGCGAACCAAAGCGTAGCGAAGTACCCATAAAGCAATTTAGATGACAAAATAAAACAATAACCTATTGATTTTTAATACCGCTTGCTCTGGTAAAAATGTTCAGAAGAATTCAGTCGTCAATCCAACGTTTGAATGTGCTTTCTAATCTCACTAACTGCTGTGCAGTACAAATTTCAACCCCCAAGTCGTGAGCCCGTTGTCTATCCCACGATGACAGAGGGTGATAGCTCACTAACATGACTTTGGTACGAACACCACCGAGCATCCATTTCAACGTGTCTAGTTTGTATAGTGCATCTGCACCCGGCGTGTCGAAATCCTGCGATGCAATGTCTGCCGGCTTAGGTTTTGAAAACCGTTTGGTTTTGCATTCAATGATATATAAATGGTTGTTGTGTAGAAAAGCCACATCCAGTTCGTTTTTGACCGATTTCCCAGTCGTATCACGGATGATTTCTATGCTGCGCCCGACATCTTGTATTTTAGGCAATTCTCCTCGTAAACCATAGACTAGGCTATAAGTATAGTCTTCCAACCAACCGCCGTTGACAAAAAAACGGGCCGCTTCATCCTGAAAATGTAAGCGGTTATCCTGATCTGTGAGCAACTCTTCAGAGGCAAAACGCTGAATTAACCCATTCAATTCGGGCCAATGGCGTTGGCTTTCTGTCAAAACAGGTGTTGTTAAATCCTTTTCGGCTTGTTGGGCTAACCAGTTGAGGGCTGCTAATGGTTTAGCTAGGGCTTCAACATTGTCAATCAAGTCTTGGGTTAAGCTACGCAGGTTTTTAGGTACGCCGCTACGCTCACCAAGGCTGCCTACTTCAGCACCATGCGCTTGTAAAAAAGCGGGTAATTTGATCTTGTCAGCGACATTAAAAGAGGGAAGATGACGCTGATTTATCCAACTCACGTAATCTGTTTCAGGATGAACGTAAAAAATAGGCTTGTTAAATTCTTTAAAGATTTCATAAGCCGCAATACTCATAGGTCGGGTGCCCCCACTGGCATTGAGCGCAATGTCTTGTGTTTCCCTTTCAACCATGAGTTCCAAAATACTATCACGAATATGTTCAACATCTCTGGCATCTTGAATAGGCCAGCGAAAAACCTTGACACCGCTTGGTTTTAAAATCGCTTCTAAGCAACTGGCATTATATTCTTTATCAGGGCTGTGCAACAAAATGACTTCTTGGGGTTTAAAATCAGGGTCTAATGCTGGTGTCACATTAGCGGTTGCTGTGTTGTGAACCAGACAGAGATGGATGGCGGGTTTAAACATCATGTTAGTCTCATGAGTTATAGGAGTTATAGGAGTTACAGGAGTTCAGGAGTTACAAAAATTCAGGTCTGTAAATCAGGCCTTTTATCAAGATTAATAGTTTGAATACAAATGATTAGATTGTGATGAAAATGAGCGCAACCGAAAGTTTTTGACGATCTTATTTCTAGTTTGTATCGCTGCCGAAAGTGTTTTTTGATACCTTCTTATTTTGTTGGCAATTTGACGATGATCTTGATAAAAATGTTCAATCAAAGGAAATGGATCAACACTTTGATTGTAAGGTTTGATTTCAAAATGCAATTGTGGCTCGACAGCATTGCCTGTTGCCCCTTCAATTCTGCCTAGAATTTCACCTCGTTTGACTTGTTGGCCGATTTCCACCATCACCGTTTTTAGATGAACATAAACCGTGTAGAGTTGAGCGTCATGATACAATTTGACATAGCGGCCCGCTATCTTATTCTTCCTAATTTTGATTACTGTTCCTTTTGCTGCTGCAACAACATTGATGTTATTGGCATAAATATCATACCCCTTATGTTTTCTTGAAGAACCAAGCCAATCATCACGTTTAGCACCAAAGTGTGGTAATCCATCTCTCATCACATCTTGAGGTACAAATCCGATAGAACGTTCCAGAAACTCATCTATCAACATACCTTGTAAGGGGATTTTAAAGAGAATATCCTTGAGCATAAACATCATTGTACTCGATTCCCTTTCAGGGTTATGCCGCATAATCGATTGATTCTTCTGGCAAAAAGGTATACAGATACGGTATTGATAAGGGGATGACGTGATTTCATATTGATAATCTTTGGAGAAAGTCGCGACAATCCAAACCGTCTGCCTATCATGTTGTGCCCAGTGAATTTGTTTTAAATTCGGATGGGAAATGGCTATTTTCTGTGCGCGACTCGCACACTTATCCAAAGGTAGAATCAGCTTTCTTTTTTCTTTAAGGGGTGATTTCAACTGACACGCATTGTGATGAATGGTAATCATCGCATTTTCAAAAAAAATCTCACCGAGATTACCCGCTTCGCTCAATCGAGAAAACAACAATAAGAACAATAAAAAGTAGTTAATTTTCTTCAACATTCTGCTGTGCCTCACACTCTTTACTTCGAATCAGGAAAGTGGAATTAACCCAACCCTGTATTTCCTGATATTGAATCTTAACCCACACTTGTGATTTGATATTGCGTAATCCACCTAAGTATTTAAGACATTTTGCGGTTCGTGGTATTTCTTTCACCAGTTTATTGAGATGACCAGGAAATTCGCGTACATTTAAAACATCACTTATTGGCACATTGGTTACTTCATAGTACTTTTTGTTTTCATCAAAAAAACTAAATGTCTCAATAGATTGAGGTTCAAAACGTTTTATCTCTTCCATAAGTGCCCGTAGTTCCCGCAACTGCTCTTCAGCATGCTTGCGATGTCTGCGTTCTATTTCAAGATGTTTTTCAGCTATTTGACGTGTCGCTTGCTCTTTTTGTATTTCACTATTGTGCGTTTGTTTCTCGTACCATAACACACCTACCATAGAACTCAGCAATATCAGTGCCACAATGCTGACAACAATAAAAAATGACCACCAACGCGGTTGAGAAAATTCGGCAGTAGGGGCCTTTAGTGAACTCCCAGCAGAGAACATTTTTTCTTGCCATTGATCGACTGTCTGTGGTCTATCTTCCTCGCTCAGTTGTAATGCCCAATCAACAGCTTGTAATAAACTTTTTTTGTATTTACCTTCTCCGATTTTGACGGCGGGCTGCATGGGATCTTTCATAACACGACGAGTCGCCGCAGGGGGGGCTTCACCATTGATTGCACAGTACATCACCGCCCCTAGTGCGTAAATATCAGTCCATGGGCCTTGATCACTAATCTCGTTGTCATATTGTTCTAAGGGTGCGTAACCTGGCGTTACAATACTTGTAACGCTACGACTTTTTTGTCCAACCGCATAGCGGGCAGAACCAAAGTCAAGTAAAACCGGATTATTATCGTCGCGAATATAAATATTGTTGGGTTTAATATCACGGTGTAAAAAGCCAGCATTGTGTATTTCTTTTAAACCTTCTAATAAGGGCTGCACGATTTGTAAAAGCTCGTTTTCTGTTAAAACGCGCATTTTTTTTAAGTAGTCCGTCAAGCTTTGGCCTTGTTGATATTCCATAACCATATAGGCGGTACCATTCGCTTCAAAGAAGCGTAATACTCGGACAATATTAGGATGATTAAATTTGGCCAGCACTCGTGCTTCTTCAATAAAGCAGTTTAAACCCCACTGAAATGAGTCGTCGTAAGAAGCAGAACGAACATAAACAGTGCTTCTTCCTTCACGTACAGCAAAATCAATCGGTAGATATTCTTTGATAGCCACAGATTGACACAAATGAGTATCTGTTGCTAGATAGGTGACACCAAAGCCACCTGGCCTACCAAGCACGGCTTCAATTTGATATTCTTGTAGCTCAAATCCTGACGGGAGTGCGTTACGATGTTGTTGCTCTTCCAAGGTTAGTGCCTAATTTTATGAGTTAAGGATTTTAAACTGAGAAAAAATGAACACTGATCACTTGCTCAATTTATTGAGTCAAATTATTTCATTTCGACGCGATGCCTCACGTCTTCGAGCTTTAAGTTTAAAAAAAAACTTGAAGCTCGAAAAGTGAATTAGCAAAATCGGTGGGACAATACAATCACATCCTACATTTACAGATCAGCAAGTTATACCCTTTCGCTTATCGTTTATTTTTGGTCATGTACGATATAATGGTGTTTTGAGATCAAATCCGATTATGCCAAATTGTCTATTCCTACCAAAACGGTATAAAAAGCAATCATAGTACAACAAATTATTTTTAAATGTAAGATATTGTGATATTAGAATTGGTTGAGATGAGTTGAGGCTTGAGGCAGTGTAAACAACGCTTGCCAAAAAGGAATGCCGTTTTTAAATAAAAAAAAAGATTAAAAACGATTTTTGGGAGGGGAATGGGATTTCGAGTCAATGGCACGATAGATAATTAATGACTAATAACTAATATTTTATTAGCTCATAATTGAAATTTTGCTGGGGGAAAAGAGAAAGGGGGATGAGAGAAAATGATAGGAGTAATTAATTTTATTAATAAGTCAATAACCTTATGTTGATTAAAATCAACATAATCTGGTCAATTAAATTTTCCGATTTTTTGAGATAAAGATAAACTGGCATACTTTTTAATAAGACTCATAAAAAGCACAATAATTCTAAAAAAGAAACAATATCAATGGGTTAGGAGTCAGAACGCTATCAATCAACTCTGACTCCTGATAAAAGAGGGGATGAAAGAGCATTTTATAAGTTAAATTAATCACTTTAGTAAGCCCCCTTGGCTCTCAAAACGGCAGGTACAGTTTGAAGCAAAAGTACCATGTCATTCCAAAAAGACTGGTTATTGATGTATTCCAAATCCATCTCAACCTGTTTTGGAAAAGGAATCTCTGAACGCCCCGACACTTGCCAAATACAGGTGATACCCGGTGTCACTTTTAAACGCAGACGTTGATAAGGGGTATATTGTGCCACTTCGCTCGGCACGGGCGGACGTGGGCCAACTAAAGACATATCACCAATGAACACATTCCAAAGTTGTGGCAGTTCATCAATAGAAAATTTACGAATAAAACGCCCTACCTGAGTAATACGTGGATCATTTTTCATTTTAAATAACACACCACCTTTCATTTCATTTTCTTTCATCAATGCTGCTTTACGCGCCTCAGCATCAATATACATAGAACGAAACTTCCACATTTGAAATTTCTTCGAATTTTTACCAACACGAGTTTGGAAAAAGAATATAGGCCCTTTTGAATCCAAACTAATCAGCCAGATCACCATCAGCAACAAGGGACTCAACAAAACCAGGGCAGTGGCTGAAACGACTATATCAAAAAGACGCTTGGGAGTTAGATTGCTAACAAACATATCATCAGCAATTATCCAAGGACGACTATCTATAACTAAGTTTACCGTTTGCATTGTTCTTCTCCGGATTTAAGAAATCAGTTCTAGGTTAAATTTAAATAACGATTTGATGTTTATGTTTAAGCAGAAATTGTGCCATATAAAGTAAGCTATTAATTTTGTTTATTTTTTTAAAAGATTAGCCCACCAAAATGGGCAACTCAGTCAACCGTGAATTGCAATTTGCAACGCAATATCAAAAGAGATTTGCAAAATTTTTTTTAAGTTCAGGCGTTACAGGCGTTCAGTCATTCAAAAATTCATAGATTCATAAAGCGGTTATCTGTTTCCAAATCACCTCAAAATCTTGACACCGTTTTAGTTTTCGATCTACTGCTCTCGTTGCACAGGCCCGATTTTCGTTTCAAATTCATTATTGCACAGGCCAAATTTTCGTTTCAAATTCATTATTGCACAGGCCAAATTTTCGTTTCAAATTTATTTTGCATAAAATTAAATAACGCCTTCATTCCTAAACGCTTTTTAATTATTAAATACCTGTTCTCCAGTAACGCCTGAACTCATGAATGCCTTAATAAAAAAATGACAACCCTATTCACTTTATTAGACTTGTCTCTTTATAACCTTTAATCAGGTACACAGGGCCCGTGCCCTAGCCAATGCCTTAAACTTTGTAAGACAAAAAGCCTGTCGAAATGTCGCTATTGAACAAAAAAAAATATCGTTAATAATTAATAAGTTAATTAACAACTCTCACGGGCTGGATACCCCTTATTTTGTTCAAAATTGAGAGTTGATAATTGTTAATAAATACCGTTTTATCCAATTTTTATCCACTAACCTTGTCAAAATCTCCCTTTTTGGTAAAAACAATAAAATGATAAAAAGCAATCACTTAGTTAACTTCTCACGACGTGGCTATCAAAGCTATTTTGGCCTATTTCAGTTCAAAGCAGAAATATCAATTTCACGCGTGAAATGTGAAAAACTTTTCTAAATGATGAATTCCCAAAAAACCCCAAAAAGAAAAAGGCAAATACCCACTTTTACTTCACGCAAGCGAACCATCGGTGGCTAACGCGCTGAAATCGTGTTTCTTTGAAACACGTTATTTAGGAACAAGTCTATTAAATATAGTTGCCCAGAAAAGTTTCGTGCCAAACCTGCCAGGTTTGGCAAACCTGGCAGGTTTTTTACCTTTGACAAAACTTTTCAGCGATGAGTATAGCTGATCTCCAGTAACGCCTAAACGCCTTAATAAAAAAATGACAACCCTATTCCTATTCACTTTATTAATAATATTATTACTAATTGGCGTGCCTGTTGCCATTGCGCTAGGGCTTTCTAGCGTATTAACGATTTTATTTTTCTCAACAGACTCACTAGCCTCCTTATCTTTGAAACTGTTTCAAAGCATGGAGCATTATACTTTACTCGCGATACCTTTTTTTATACTCTCAGCCGGGTTTTTATCCACAGGCGGGGTGGCTAAACGGATTATCCGCTTTGCTATCGCCTGTGTCGGTTCCGTGCGCGGCGGGATGGCGATGGCTTCCGTATTGGCTTGTATGCTGTTTGCCGCCGTATCGGGTTCCTCACCAGCCACGGTAGTCGCGATTGGTTCCATAGTGATCGCCGGTATGGTAGCCACGGGTTATACGGAGGCCTTTGCTGTTGGCGTTGTCGGCAGTGCCGGGACTTTGGGCATTTTGATACCGCCTTCTATCGTCATGGTGGTTTACGCGGCTATCACTGAAGTCTCAGTAGGCCGCTTATTTGTCGCTGGGATAGTGCCCGGCCTATTGGCCGGCCTGATGTTGATGATAGGCATTTATGGATTAGCGCGAAAACGCAATTTGCCCAAAATGCAGCCCGCATCATGGGTTGAAATCTTAGACTCAGGCAAACAAGCGATTTGGGGATTATTATTGATCGTCATTGTGATCGGCGGGATTTATAGCGGGATATTTACCGCGACGGAGGCGGCCGCAGTGGCAGCAGTCTATGCCTTTCTGATAGCCGTGTTTTTATATCGCGATCTCAAATTCACAGAAGTACCCAAAGTCTTAACCGAATCGGGCAAAGTGACGATAATGCTGATGTTCATCATCACGAATGCGATGTTATTTGGACACGTTTTAACGACAGAACAAATCCCACAACAGATTGCGGCCGAAATGATCAATGCCGGGATGCCACCGTGGCTATTTTTAATAGTTGTGAATGTCTTATTATTAATAGGCGGCAGTGTTATGGAACCGTCAGGGTTATTATTGATCGTCGCGCCGATTTTATTTCCGATAGCGACACAATTAGGGATTGATCCGATTCATCTGGGGATCATCATGGTCGTAAATATGGAAGTCGGGATGATCACGCCACCAGTGGGCTTAAATTTATTTGTCTTGGTTGGGATTACCGAAATGAATTTAGTCAATGTGATTAAGGCCGTCGCGCCTTGGTTAGTTATCTTATTGATATTCTTAATGATGATCACCTATATACCCGCGATCAGTTTATTTTTGCCCGATCTGCTGTTCGGCCCGCAAAGGTAGTGTTTTTCAGTTATCAGTTCCACGCAAAAGTTTTGCGCGCAAAACTTTTGCGTGGAAATCAGTTTCAGGCAAAAGTTTCGCTCCGCGAAACTTTTGCCTGAAAATCAGTTATCAGTTCCACATTTAGCTTCGCGCACCGAAGGCTCACTTAAGAAGTTTCGCGAAGCGAAACTTCTTAAGTGAAATACAGTTTTGCGCGCGAAACTTCTTAAGTGAAATGTGGAAATCAGTTATCAATGTCTTGATATTCAGTATGTTTAAGGGCAACCTATTTATCTGACAAACTCTAGAATCCTTGTAGTGATAACTTGCATTTTAAAAAAAGGAAGATTAGAATTGCGCCGTTTTTATTTTGAATAAAAACGGTGATATCTTCACTTGAACAATAGGCTTAAAATACCCTGTATTTGTTAATGGGTACTATTTTACGACTACCCTCAGTGATGTCAAAAAGCCGGGGGTCGACGAAATTGACAGAAAGTGGCGCTGTAAACTCGATCTTCAAGTTTTTGATGTGATTTGCCTTTGTGTCATTCACAGATTGACGCTTTAAATTGCTAAGTCATTGATTTTTAATACGATTAAGTTTTTAAGGTCTAAAACACTAATAAAAAACTTGAAGATCGAGTGTAAAAGACGTGTTGAGTGCCGAGATAGGCGATTGAAACAAGCTTTTTTGGAGAAGCGAATGAGGAATTGTGTAAGCTCGTAGGAGCTAATTTAAGACGATTGCGTACAAACAGAGAAGTTACCCAAGTGGAGATGGGAAAAGCACTTGGAATGTCTGGAAATAAGGTGATTTCTGATTGGGAAGCAGGAAAAAGAGATATTACTATTTCTCAATTGTTTGCTGTGAAAGAGTTTTTGAGAATTGAGGATTGGAATGAGTTTTTTTAAGCTGATTTCTATATTAGAAGATAAAAGGGCAAGGTGTTGAGTGCCGCGATAGGCGATTGAAACAAGCGCTAGATTATTGTGAAGTATTATAAGTTTGAAGAGTTGAGTGCCACGATAGGCGATTGAAACGATTCAAAATACGTGAATGTACTCATTCCTCTGTCTTGTTGAGTGCCGCGATAGGCAATTGAAACAAAAAGACATGAGAATAAAGATTAACCGTTAACCATTTTTGAAAGGATAGGCTATAAAATGTTACAAAGTTATAAAGCCGTTTTAAAAGGTCAGCAATTGGAATGGATTGATGATAGAAAAGTCTCTGCGAATAACCAGCCTTTTTTGGTTTATGTGACTTTACTAAAAGAAGAACCTATTCCTCAACAACTCAAATTACCCGGACAACCAGCCATTGATAGACTTGAAGAAATAGTCGATTTAAATGGCGCGGTGTCTAAAATTGTTCCCCTTAAATGGCAACAAGAAATGCCTCAAGAACGGATAGAGCCTATAGAAAATCTCCAACCATCAAGTCTGATGTCCAAATTAAAACAGATCAAAATTCAGGCACCAAAGGATTTTGCCAAAAATATTGATGCTTACTTAAATGGAGAGAAAAATGTTGAATAGCATTTTTATGGATACCGGATTTGTCATTGCTTTAGTGAATGAGCATGATCAATATCATCAAAAAGCATTGAAGTTGGCAAGTAAATTTGAAGGATATCCGACAGTTATAACAGATGTGGTTTGATTAGAAATCGGTAATGCCCTTGCCAAAAACTTTAAAAAACAAGGCATCGAAATTATCAATCATTTCTATTCATCACCAGAAGTCACCCTTGTTCATCTCAATCCTGTTTTATTAAAGCAAGGATTAAAGATGTATGAATCTTATCAAGACAAAACTTGGGGCTTGATGGATTGCATTTCTTTTGTTGTGATGCGTGAAATGAAAATAACTGATGCCTTAACTTTTGATAAACATTTTGCACAAGCGGGATTTAATATATTAGAACCATAATCTGTTTCCGCTCTAGCAAGTGTACACATGCTTTGAATTTTAATATTTTATGCTCACCTTTTAAAAAAGACTTAATTTAAAACAGGGTCAGTTTATACAACAGATTGCTGAAATATCAAGAAACTGATACCAGATCAAACTTAGAGAACTTTAGTACGGAAATCCTATGTGATTTTCTAAATCGTCTTTCTATAGATGCAACAGACCTATTTCTTCGTCATGTCGTCTTCTCAGGCATGGATGATTTTGTTTATTCTTCATTTAAAGATAATCATAAAATGAATGATGAAGATATAAAATTTAACGGGATAACCCAGTATCCTGTGAGCCTCTCTGACACAACCAAGTTCCCTGACTTGATAGGCTTTGCTAATCAAAAACCTGCGATTCTAATAGAGGTGAAATTAGAAGCAGGTTTTACACACAGAAAACATAAGAGTGAAAATGGCGATTTGATCTCTATTCCTCTTTGTAGTGATAACTTGCATTTTAAAAAGAAGGGGATTAAAATAGCGCCGTCTTAATAGGCTTATTTATAGACAGCAATTCTGGGCAGCCTTCTATTTTGTATATAAACGCAAAAGGCGCAAAAGAGGCGCAAAAGGCGCTATCACCCCACCTATCAAAACCTTCCATATCTTAAAATATTTGGAAGGTTTAATTTTTGAATTTCTAATGAGCAATAATAAATAAAATTTTATGAACAAGTTAACTGAACATGCTAAAGATAGAAACAATAATTTTAATTTAATTAGATTTATTTTAGCCACATTAGTTATTTTTAGTCACAGTTATGGAATGATTGGAATTGAACATCTCGAACCTCTTTCTAAATTGACTGTTAATATTTCATTTGGTAGTTTTGCCGTAGATGCCTTTTTTGTAATTAGCGGCTTTCTAGTTAGCAATAGCATTACTCATGGGGGGGGGGATTGTTACAATTTTTCGCTGCCAGAATATTAAGAATTTATCCCGCATTAATCGTTTCCGTTTTTTTTACAGTGTTCATTATTGGCACAATTTATACGACCAATTCGCTTACAAATTATTTATTAAATGCCGATATTTACATTTATATTATTAAAAATGCCACTTTTTTATTCTCATTAACTCCTGAATATTATTTACCTGGAATGTTTGAAAGCAATTTAAATCACAGTACAACAATAAATGCTTCATTATGGTCTTTACCTTGGGAAACAAGATTGTATTTAATATTGGGGATTTTAGCATTTGTTTTTAATCATAAAATATCTAAAAGCGTTATCATCATTGCTATATGTTCCTATTTATTTTATATGTTAAATTATTGGTTTAATTTTACGGGGCAAAATTTACAAACTTTTATACGTGTATTCACATTATTTTTCATAGGTTCAAGTTTTTTCTTTTTAAAAGACAAAATTGTAATGAACTATAACAGAAAAGATTTCTTTTTTATAACATTATCTCTAGTAATTTATTTTATTTTATTGATTTTGGAAGATAAAAAACTATTATTTATTTTTTATAATTTAACACTTGGGTATTTTGTATTGTATTTAGCCTATTTTCCAAGTAAAAATTTAATAAAATTTAATAATATTGGTGATTATTCTTATGGATTATATATCTATTCTTTTCCAATACAACAAGCAATTTGTGTATCTCTTCCAAATATGAATTTAATACCATTTTTTATAGTTTCTTTTTCAATCACTTTAATCTGTGCGATATTATCATGGCATTTTATCGAAAAACCCTGTTTAAAAATGAAAACAAAATTTTAAATGGTGTCGGCTATGAATGATTAAACTTTACTCAACGGGTATGCCCAAACCATGAATAATATTATAGCCAATAATCAACCACTTACACCTACCTATCAGGAACAACTCATCAATCAAATCTGTGGTGTCTGGCAAAACTATCCAAGTCTTTCCAAAATGTTTGCCGAAATTGATGAACAACGCCACCAGAGTTTACCTCGTGATATTGCCTTTGAGTTATCAATTAAATGACAGATAAAAATAGTGTTCTGAAACAAATTAATCTCCGCAATTTTCTGAGTTTGCATGAAGTTTCATTGCCCTTTAAACCCTTAACCGTTTTAGTGGGCGCGAATGCCAGTGGTAAATCCAATATTTTAAAAGCCTGTTTGGTATTAAACAGAATGATACAACGCCGAGAATCCTTACCAGAGAAAACGACCATTCAAGGTTGGACTTGGGCCGGTGAACCGCAGGGGAAAATTGATTTTGAAATTCAACTTGAAATAGATCACAACCCAACTACCTATCATCTTGTTTTACAAAACAGCGCATCAAAACCCATCTATACAGAAAATTTACGCATCAATGATGTTGAAGTCATTTCCGTTCAAGAAGGCAATGGACAAATTAGAGCCGATGAAAATCAAAATAGTCCGGTTCTCACTTATTCTTCTAATAAATTAGCCTTAACTTCTGCGGGTGATTATGGCAAAAAACCGGTGACGAATTTACTGACCGATTTTATTAAAAACTGGGCATTTTTTAACTTTATGCCCGAAGTGATGCGTAGTAAAAACCCGTTATTTGTCAACCCCACATTGGATATCCCAACTCAATTGGATGATGACGGCTCAGCATTAAAACATTTATTATTTTCGTGGTATGAAAAAAACGCCGATAAATTTGAAGCCGTGAACCAAGCACTGGCCTCATCTGTTACCCCATTTGGTTTGGAAAGCCTAAATAAAGAAGGCGAATTAGGTTTACTTGAAGGCTATGACAAACCCATTCCATTAGATAAAGCATCAGACGGTACTTTGCGTTTATTGGCATACTATACTTTACTCAATCAATCTGAATTACCGCCCCTAATCGCCATTGAAGAACCTGAACGCAATCTTCATCCAGCCGCCTTGGCCGAAGTGGCTAACTTACTTGAAGAATTGGCTCTCAGAACACAAGTGATTGTCACAACTCATAGTGCCCAACTGCTTGATGCGTTTGACAAAGATAATTTAGGTCATCGTTTAGGTGTTTTACTACTTCAAAATCTGAAAGGTTCTGGCACCCAAATCATTGATTTTGAAAAAGAACAAAACCATCGAACAGCACTGAGTGGTTGGATGAAAGACTTTGGAATTGGCAGTGCAATTTTTGATAGTGAACTGTTATGAGGGGAAAGAATTTTGCTAAGTGTAAGAATTTGGACCCCAGAATCCGATTATGATGCCAAAGCCGTTTTGTTATTATCAGAAAAATTAGTGGCTCATTTTGGTATTAAGATATCTATCAAGATCAAAGGTAAACCGGATCGACAAGTTGCCAAAAAAGGTGCAAGTGGACTGAAAAAGGCTATCAAAAATTACCTTCAAGAGGATCATTGTGTCATTTTTGTGATAGATCATGATGGGCCTCAAGCTCAAGCAAACCGGAGACAAGAACCTAATTCTTTAATCAACCAAATAGAAGAGGTTGTCAAATTAAAAGAATTTCAAGGGCGCGTCCATTTAGTCGAAGCCGTTAATGAATTAGAAGCCTGGTTATTGATTGATTGTACCGGTATTTTTTGTTATTTCGCCCAAAACCATCATGCTTTGCCAAAGACGTGTAAACAAGATTTATGTTCAACTGAATGCCGCCATAAAATTAAACAACATAAAACATTCTCGCGTTTGATTACAAAATACACGAGTGGAGATACGGCCTCAATTGAGGAACCAGAGCAAGGCAGTGATAAAGGTGTCAAAGAATATTTGATAAAATTTTCTCAAGAGATTTTTCAAGTATTACATCCAAATACACGCAAAGTGGATAAAAATAGTCAATATAAAGAGGCGCTCGCACCTAAGATTGCAGAATATATTAAAATTGATGACGAGACTCTAAAACGTAGTGAGTCTTTAACCCATTTGGGATACCAACTTAAAGAATGCGAATTAAGGGTTGAAAAATGATTTTAAAATCAGATAGTTAAAATCGTTTAGATTTTATGGATAGTGATGATGAAACAAATTAAGAAAAAATAACAGATTATATGTAGGGGCAATCCATTGTGGTTGCTCTAATATCATATATAAACGCTAAAGGCGCTATCTCTCTATAAACTCTAGGCATTGCATCTCTTTTTCATCGCTGTGTTTCGCTGTACTGTGCGGCGTGAAATAAAGTTTTGCGCGCAAAACTGGAGCGACGCAAGAGACGCTTCGAGGCAAGATTTCTCTTGAAAAAGAGCATCCTTTGCATCTTTTGCGTCTTTTGCGTCTTTTGCGTCTTTTGCGTTTAATATAAAACTAAATTGACTCTAGCCATATCCCTCTGTTTCCAAAAAAGCCTCTCAAAATAAAACATAACGTCATGAATCAACACCTCACTGATGAAGCTTACCAAAACAATAGTCTGAGTGGCGTTTCTCGTACCTTTGCGCTGACTATTCCCCAATTACCACCGGCATTATGTCAAGTCGTTGGGAATGGCTACTTGTTGTGCCGTATTGCTGATACCATAGAAGATGAACCCAATTTAACCCCGCAACAAAAAAGACAATTCTCTCAAGAATTTATTCAAGTCGTTGCCGGGGAAGCTTCCCCTAAAGCCTTAAGTCAATCCTTAGAACCGCTACTCTCCGATAGCACCTTAGAGGCAGAAAAAGATTTAATTCGCAATACCTCCCGCGTTATTCGTCTTACCCACAATTTTACCCATCCACAACGTACCGCTTTACATCGCTGTGTGCGTATCATGGCCCAAGGTATGGCCGAATTTCAGCAAAATAGCAGTCTAAGCGGTTTAAAAGATTTAGCCGAAATGGATCGGTATTGCTATCATGTCGCCGGAGTCGTGGGAGAAATGTTGACCGATTTATTCTGTGATTATTCGCCAGAGATTCAAAAGCATGAAGCCCGTTTGCAAAAACGCGCTATTTCATTTGGGCAAGCTTTACAAATGACGAATATTCTCAAAGATATTTGGGAAGATTATCAACGTGGCGCGTGTTGGCTACCGCAAGACGTGTTTGCACAAGTCGGTTTTGATTTGAACACCCTCTCCCCAGGGCATTATGAACCCGCTTTTGGTGAGGGTTTAATCGAATTGATTCGTATCGCGCACACCCATTTAGATCAGTCTTTGCAGTATATCTTATTGATTCCAAAGAGAGAAACAGGAATACGCCGATTTTGTTTATGGGCTTTAGGCATGGCCATATTGACTTTGCGACGCATTTTAAAACGGCTGGATTTTGATCAAGGGCAACAAGTTAAAATTTCTCGGCGTAGTGTCAAAGCGACGATAGCGATGAGTAATTTGCTTACCCGTAGCGATACCAGTTTACGAGTGCTATTTTATTTATTGACGCGAGCGTTGCCAAAATCCAAAACTTAATGCCTATTTAATAAATAGATAAACAAGAATAGAACGCTGATGACGCTGATTATCATGATTGACGCTGATTTACGATGGGAGATTGATGACGCTGCTTGCCTCAAAGCCAATTTTTTTATCAGTGTTAATCATGATCATCAGTTTAATCAGCGTTCTATCTAAATTTGTCACTTTCATCACCCACATTGCAACACGACAAAAAAATTTGCATTTTATGACCAATCATTGTAAAATGCGCCCCTTCTTATTTATGCCGGTGTAGCTCAGCTGGTAGAGCAACCGATTCGTAATCGGTAGGTCGGGTGTTCAATTCATCTCACCGGCATATCCTCTCCTTTCTAATATCACATTCCCCCTCAACCCTTTTTCCCAAGGGGCTAATCCCCTTTCATCCGCTCTGTTATTATTAGGCACAATCGCCTTTTTGCTTAGCGCATTTGATCGATAAATCGTCTATTACACTCTCAATTCCCCCCTTTTCTAAAGCTTATTCATTCATTAAATAACTCAATTCACAATTCACAATTCACAATAACTTCGTTTCACAACGACCTTCTTACGGCTTGATTTTCGCATTAATAGGATACAATACAGTAAAATAATTAATAATTAATATAACCTTTGCAAAAAGCCTTTTACATATGAGCGAAAATGCTATAGATCAGTCTGCGCCCCCGGTAAGTGAATCTCAGGCGCAAAATCGACCTCTCTTACTCGAAAAATTACAGCAGGATATTGAAACACATCAATACCATTATCCGCTTTTAGAAAAACTCCTCTATGTCGTAACGCTTATCGTCATCATTGTCGCGGCTTATGTCTTCTTTTTGATTTATGTGGTGACGACTGATATACATTATGTGACAGGTTATGTCAGAACCTTAGCCACTCAAATCGTGCCGCTATCTGAAGATATACACGGTATCAAAAAGGAAATGAGTACCGTTAGTCAATCCGTAAAAGAGTTATCCGATATCAAGAGCGAAATGATAGCGATGAATCAGTCTATGAAAACGCTACCTCGTATTCAGCATGAAATCACGGTTATGAATCAAGCTATTAAAGAGATACCCGGTATTAAAGATGAAATGAGGAAAATGAATCAGTCAATGCTCCTGACAAATCAATCTATACAACAAGTGAGTCACGTTACCCAGCAAATGAGTCAATCTGTGGCACAGATGCGCGATTCTATAGAGCATGTGAAAGATTCTATGTTGCTAGTCTCAGGTGATATGACAACGATGCAGGAATCTCTCGTGCTTGTGTCTGCCAATACACAAAATATGCAGCATTCTTTAGATCAACTTTCTGGCAATTTAGGGTATATACACAAGGATTTTAAATATCTGGTAAAAGATTTAGACACCCTAGTTATTTTTTTGGATGAAATGAAAATACACACAGGTATCATGAGTCGAGAGTTAGGCGTGATGTCATACGACATGGGAAGACTATCGCACCAGATATTGCGCCCGTTAAATACTTTAAATAATATGATGCCAACACCTTGGTAATCAGTTATCAGTTATCAGTTTCACGCAAAAGTTTTGCGCGCAAAACTTTTGCGTGAAAATCAGTTATCAGGCAGTTCGTCTTACGACACATCAGTCTTTTAACATTTTTAGAGGCAAAAATCAGCTTAGGCAACTCCAAAAAATTAATAGTACCACCAATGGGGCATGAGCAAGGGATTGCCCCTACCATGAGGGTGGCATGTAGAGGGCAATCCCACATGCAAGCCCATTTTCTTGATATTGCGAAGGTTTGATTTTAGTTCCAAATTTATTTAGCAAATTTTGTTACAAATGTTATTTTGCGATTAGCAAGTTTTGTTACAAATTTATTTTGCGATTATCAGCCTTCTATTCTTAACGTTGCCTACTTATAAACTTTCTTTAAAATTTTTGGCAGGGGGCAGGTTTGCCCCCATTGACATTTGATACGATTTAAATAAATGTACTCCAATGGATTTACCATGTCTCGTGCCGAACCTATCCGAATTCTCTACATAGAAGACGACATCGTCACAGCCACTCGTGTTCAGATGCAACTAGATCGATATGGGTATGTGGTTGATCTGGCTATGAATGGCATTGAGGGCCTTGCTAAGCTTGAAAACCAGCCTTACGATATCGTAGCCGTTGATTATCATTTGCCCGATATGAATGGGTTGCAAGTCTTGCAGAACTTAGCTGCAAGCCAGTTTGCTATACCGAGTATTATGGTTACAGGAGCCGGTAATGAACGGGTGGCCGTTGAAGCGATGAAACTCGGTGTTGGCGATTACTTGGTTAAGGATACAGACAGCCATTATCTTGAATTGCTGCCCGCTGTTATTGAGTCTGAATTAGAAAAACAACAACTGATAACAGAAAAGCAGCGGATAGAAGAAGCCTTGCACGAACGAGATACCATTCTCGAAGCCGTCAGCTTTGCGGCAGAACAATTCTTGACGTGTGCCCATTGGAGTGAACCTATTCAAGAGGTTTTAGCCCGTTTGGGACAGGCTGTGACGGCCAGTCGTGTTTACCTGTTTGAAAATCACCTGCATCAAGACGGTTCAAAACGAACCAGCCAACGCTATGAATGGGTTGCAAACGGCATCGCCTCTCAAATTGATAATCCGCTACTCCATAATTTTCCCTATTATCCCCATTTGAAGCAGTGGGCTGATATGCTGGCGCAAGGTTTGTGTATCAACGGTTTGACTAAAAACTTGTCCGGATACGAAGCTGAAATCATGCAGGCTCAAAATATTATGTCTTTTGCGATCATACCGGTTTTTGTCGGAAAACACTGGTGGGGCTTCATGGAATATGATGATTGTTTAAAAGAACGGGAATGGCCGCCAGTGGTGATTGAAACCTTTAAAACGGCGGCCAGTCTATTAGGCGCGGCTATCCAACATGAGCAAATGAACAAAGCACTGCGTGAAAGTGAAGCACGTCTTGCTAAAACACAACATATTGCCCATCTTGGTCATTGTGAATGGGATATCATTAATAATATCAGACACTTATCTGAAGAAAGCTGTCTTATGTTAGGTTTGCCACCGGATAACCGTTTAGTGCCTAATGAGGTTTTCACGAATGCCATCCACCCTGAAGATCGCAAGGCCCTCAAAAAAGCGGTAGCCAAAACGATTTACGCTAACAAACCTTATGATATTGAGTTTCGCATCATTCGTCCAACTGGAGAAATCAGATACGTTCATAACCTCTCTGAACTCATACGTGATCAGAATGCTAAACCGCTTCGCTTTATCGGCACCCTGCAAGATATCACAGTACGCAAACAAGCCGATGCCGCGTTACGTGAAACGACACAAACCCTGAGTGCCATCCTGAACGCCGCGACAGATTCCATTGTAATGGCAGAGTTAGACACGACTTGTGTCATCATCAATCCCGCAGGCGCGGCAAGGCTTGACCGAAGTGTTGATGAAGTGGTGGGGCAGCGTCTTTGTGAATTGCTCGCGCCAGAAGTAGCGAACCGAAGGAAAGCGATTGTCGATCAGGTGATTCGCACTAAACAGCCTATTCAGTTTGAAGATGAAGAAAAACAGCAGATATGGTTTGAACACAGTATCTATCCAGTGCTTGATGAGCAAGGTTCAGTCACCCGTATTGCCGTTGTTTCCCGCGACATCAGTCAACATAAACAAACTGAAGAAACCCTTAAAAAAGAACGTGATTTTATCAATGCGATTATCAACGCAGCCGGTAGTTTGATAATTGTGCTTGATCGAGCCGGCAATATTGTGCGTTTCAATCGGACTTGTGAAGAACTCACCGGTTATACTTATGAAGAAATTAAAGAACGTCCTTTATGGGACTTTTTCATCAGCCAAGACAATCTTGAACCCTGCCAAAGGTACTTCAATAAGCTATTAACAACAACAGCTAACTCACCAAAGCTGCAACGTGAAAATGAATGGATCACGAAACATCAAACACGCCGCCTGATCGACTGGTCTCATGCCGTTCTGTTAAATGAACAAAATCAAGTTGAATATGTGATTGGTACCGGTATTGACATCACTCAGCGCAAACAGGCCCAAGAAGCATTAGCCCGGACTTTGGCAGAACAAAAGGTGATTTTGGATAACTCGCTAGTCGGTATTGCTTTTTTAGCTGAAGGGCGGAAATTTGTGCGCGTGAACCGCAAGCTAGAGGAAATCTGCGGCTACACCGAAGAAGAACTGAAAGGCAAGACGACAGAAATTTTATATTGTTCCAGAGAAGATTATGAAAAAGTGGGCAATGAGACTTATCCCCTGATTGGAAAGGGGGCCACTTATGAAGGGGAACATCTCATGCGTCGCAAGGACGGTACGCCGTTTTGGAGTCGCTTATTGGTCAAAGCCGTGGCACCCCATGATCTATCTCAGGGATACATCTGGAATATGGAAGATGTGACTGAACAAAGACGTGCTGAAGAAAGCCAGCGTCTTGCCGCAACCGTATTTGAGACAACGACGGAAGCCATTATCGTCACCAATGCTCAGAATCAGATTATCATGGTCAACCCCGCTTTCACCAGTATTACGGGTTACACATTTAAAGAGGTGAAAGGAAAAACGCCTGATATGTTGAAATCGGGATATCATGATGCCGCATTCTATGACGAAATGTGGCAAGGTTTAGTTCAAACCGGGAAGTGGCAAGGAGAGATTTGGAACCGACGTAAGCAGGGCGAAATTTATGTTGAATGGATATCCATTGTCGCGATTCGGGATAGCAGTCAGCAGATTACACAATATGTTGCCGTTTTCAGTGATATAACCAAACGTAAACAAACTGAAGAATTTATCTGGCATCAGGCCCATTATGATGCGTTGACCAATTTACCCAATCGAACCTTATTTGCTGATCGTCTGGAGCAAGCTGTGCAAACAGCTGCACGGCAAGAAGATCGATTAGCAGTCATCTTTATTGATCTTGATCGCTTTAAATGGGTTAATGATACGCTGGGCCATAAAGCCGGTGATCTGTTGCTCCAAGAAGCGGCTCAACGTTTAACGGGCTGTGTTCGTGAATCTGATACGGTAGCGAGGCTGGGGGGAGATGAATTTACCGTGATTTTGCTTAAAATCGAAGACTTTTTGCAGGTAAAAGTGATAGCTGAAAGACTCCTCAAAAATTTATCTCTTCCCTTTCAGCTTGATAACCAAGAGGTTTCGATTGGGGGAAGTCTCGGCATCGCTTTTTTTCCAGAAGATGGACAAGATGTTGAAACCTTGCTCAAAAATGCCGACATTGCGATGTATCAAGCTAAGGAAGGTGGGCGTAATGCTTACCAATTTTTTACAGCGCAGATGAACACCCAAATCACTGAACAAATGGCTCAAGAAAACGCACTACGACGCGCCTTAGCCAATCATGAATTTCTTTTGCATTATCAACCGATTATCGAACTTTCCTCTCAAAAGATGATTGGCATAGAGGCCTTACTTCGCTGGCAACCGCCTATCGGCAATCAACAGTTTCCAGAACAGTTTATGCCTTTAGCAGAGAATACCGGTTTAATAATTCCCCTTGGAGAATGGTATCTCACTGCGGCTGTCCAACAATTTCAAAAATGGTACCATTTGACCAATTGCTATCTAGCCATTAACGTCTCGGCTCGTCAACTCCAAACATCGCATCTTGTTGATATTATAGTAAAAGTGTTGAAAGAAACGGCCATCCCCCCCCATGTTTTAGTCTTTGAAATCAGCGAAGACATTCTGCTTGAGAATTTGCCGCAAGCGGCAACAACCTTATGTCAATTGGATGAACTAGGCGTACAAATAGCAATAGACAATTTTGGAAGCGGTTGGGCTTCCCTGCAATCTCTCAGACAATTACCCATCGATATCGTCAAAATCGATCCCTTTTTTATTCATCATATTAAAACAGATGATTATGATATGATGCTGACAGAAGCCATTATCAAACTCTCTCACAAGCTCAACATAAAAGTCGTCGCCGAAGGCGTGGAAACTCAAGAACAAATCGCATTCCTACAAGAACATCATTGTGATTTAGTACAAGGTTCCTATTTCAGCCACCCTTTAAAAGCGGAAAACCTTTTTACAGACAAATGATAGAACGCTGAGGGCGCATTCCCAAAAAAAAGGGTCATTCTCAATCAATAGCAAAGAAGCAAAATAAATTTTGCACTAAAATCGGGCCTATGCAAAATAAATTTGGAACGAAAATTGGGCCAATAATTGATAATGTTCCTTTTTTTAGAAATGTGCCCCACAAAAACTTTTGCATGAAACGCTGATTTGGCTTCGTATTGTTAAGATTCTTATCCTTTATTATAAACAATCCTTGTAGTTATAGATCAGCCATCTCTCTTTCAGATTAAGCCTTCACAATTTCAGCATCGTCTCTTCTATCCAGTTTTCGACTAACGTATTGATTTCTTGATAGGTTTTACCTTGAGAATCAATAACCGGCCCAATAATGACTTGAATCGTGCCAGGTTTTTTAATAAAACGTTTAGACGACCAAAATTTCCCCGAATTATGAGCAACTGGCACAACCGGATAACCACTTTGCTCTGCTAACCTCGCCCCGCCTATACCATAGCGTTTTTTGTCACCATACGCTAATCGTGTGCCTTCAGGAAAAATAATGATCCATAATCCTTGTGCTAAACGCTGCTTCCCCTGTTCAAGAATTTGTTTCAAAGATTCGCGAAGATTTTTACGATCGATAACAATCGGTTGTAAGGTTGCTAATGCCCAACCAAATAGAGGTAACCATAATAATTCACGTTTCAACAACCAAATTTGTGGCGGAAAAATTTTTTGAAAAAGCAGTGTTTCCCATGTTGATTGATGTTTACTTAAAACAATTGCAGCTTGAGAAGGGATATTTTCTAATCCTTGAACTTGATAAGTCACTTGACAGGTTTTTTCCAACCACCAAATCACAAATCGCGCCCACCCCGTCATGATTAAATAACGTTGCCGAAATGGTAGAGGTAACATCAGCAATGCTAAAGGGGTAAATACGAATAAAGCCAAAATCAATCCAATATAAAATAAGACAGAACGTAAAAATAACATATCAATATAAATCAAAATGTATTTCACGCTAAAGTTTCGCGGAGCGAAACTTTAGCGTGAAATGGTGGGTAACGTCTTTTTGTTGCCCACTAAGTACTGAAGCACAAATAAACAGGTATTTTACCGCAAAGGGCAACCACAAGGGATTGCCCCTACATGACATTGCGTAGGGGCAATCCCTTGTGGTTGCCCCCTTTCTGTTTTTTTTAAATACCTGAAAGCTTAAAAATTGATATTAACAACTGATTATTCGTCCAAAAAATAATCAACAAAAGCAGCTAAATTATCATACACGGGCACATCTTCCACACCTTCCATATCAGCATTCAATGTTTGTTCTCCTTTACCCGTTCGCACTAAAACCGGCTGTGCGCCTGAAACAGCCGCCGCTTGTAAATCGCGTAGCGCATCTCCCACGGCATACACATTAGCTAAAGAAATTGATAAACGGTTAGCGAATTCCTGGAACAAACCTGGACACGGTTTTCGACATCGGCAATTTTCTTGATCACCATGTGGACAATAGAAAATAGCCTCAATCTCGCCACCCAAATCAGATAATTGTTTATACATTTTACCGTGGATACGATTGAGATCATCCAAAGTAAATAAACCACGCGCTATACCAGATTGATTCGTGATCACCACTACCCGATATCCGGATTGATTCAGACGAACAATCGCTTCTAAACTACCTGGGATAGGTTTCCATTCATTTGGACATTTTATATATTCATTAGAATCATAATTAATTACCCCATCCCTATCCAGTATGACAAATTTTGGCATAATTACATCCCCCCGCTTGTTTCAATTCAATCAGCGCAAATCAGGCCATAAGATGCCTCTGTAGGGGCGAACCGACGTGTTCGCCCTTTTGAAAACGCCTAAATATGCAACCGTGAAATATCCGCCACCTGCAAAAACAAATGACGCACTTTCTGTAAAAAGGCTAACCGATTAATACGCACCGTTTGATCCTCATCCATCACCAGCACATTATCAAAAAAATGATCCACGGCTTCTCGTAAACTCGCTAAATATTGTAAGGCCGTTTGATAATCACCTTGTTTCAATAACGGCGCGATTTTTTCACTAACCGCCTCCATCTCATCATACAACCGTCTTTCAGCACCATGATTAAAATAGCTTTGATCAGGTTCATCTGGAAAAGACACTGAAGCTTTTCTCAAAATATTACGAATACGTTTATTCGCACTCGCTAAACTCTCGGCCGCAGGTAAATTGCGAAAAGCTTCTATGCCACGAATCCGGTGATCGGTATCTAAGGGCGAAGTCGGACGACACGCTAAAACCGCATCAATACTCTCAAAATGCACCCCTTGATCTTGGTAGTAACTCCGCAAACGTTCTAAAATAAAATCAAAGACTTGAGTACAGGCCTGTGCTGGAAGCACATTATCGGGATAGGCCGCTTGTGCGGCTTCCAACAATTGATAGACATCCAAAGGTAAACGGCCTTCAATCATAATCCGCAAAACACTGATCGCAGCGCGGCGTAAGCCAAAAGGATCTTTATCACCTGTCGGCGTTTGCCCGATCCCAAAAATGCCGACTAACGTATCCAGTTTATCAGCAATGGATAACGCTTGCCCTAAGGCCGTACTTGGCAAGGTATCGCCCCAAAAACGCGGATGATATTGTTCACGCATTGCCTTTGCTACGCCAGCCGTTTCCTGATCACGAAGCGCGTAATATTCACCCATAATCCCCTGTAATTCAGGAAATTCGCTCACCATCTCCGTCATCAAATCACACTTAGACAATTGCGCGGCGCGGATACCTTGTAATTCTTGACTTCCCAATTGTTGAGCAATCATACCAGACACCGAGGCTACACGCTTTGATTTGTCATACAAACTGCCTAACTTGTTTTGGAAAATGACGGTTTTTAAATCATCTAAACGACTGGCTAACGATTTTTTCAGATCACGTTCCCAGAAAAAAGCGGCATCGCTTAAACGGGGGCGCAGTACCCGCTCATTACCCGCTCGCACCACATCAGGATCACGACTTTCAATATTGCTCACAGCAATAAAACGCGGTAATAACTTATCGTCTTGATTCACAACATGAAAATATTTTTGATGGCCTTTCATGCTCGCAATCAACGCTTCGGGGGGCACTTCAAGAAACTTATCATCAAAAGCGCCCGTTATCACGACAGGCCATTCAACTAAACTCGTGACTTCATTTAACAAGGCTTCATCAATCACCGCTTCACCGCCTATATCAGCTGCAGCCTCTTCAACTAACAGACGCACGCGCTCATGACGAGTCGTAAACGTTGGCATCACATAAGCCTGTTTTTCTAAAACCTTAGCATATTCAGAGGCTTGGGTTAAGCTAATCGGATCAGGATGATGGAAACGATGCCCCCGCGTTTCGCGCCCACTCTTTCTCCCCAAAATCGTAGCCTCAATCACCTCATCACCGAATAAGATCACAACCCAATGTACAGGGCGCACAAATTCAAAAGGCCAATTTCCCCAACGCATCCGTTTCGGAATCGGCAAAGCCGCCAAAGCGCCTTCAATGATCTGAGGAATCAAACTAGCAGTCGCTTTACCGGGTTGCGTACAGCGATAAATTAACCAAGCCCCTTTATCTGTTTCCAGTTTATCTAACTCAGTCACCTCCACTTTGCAAGAACGCGCAAAACCTAAAGCCGCTTTAGTCGGTTTCCCGTTTTGATCAAAAGCCGCTTTCAGCGCCGGGCCACGCCTTTCCGTTTCACGTACCGTCTGCATAATCGCCACCCCCTTAATCAATACCGCCAAACGGCGCGGTGTCGCAAAAGGGTTTGCAATATTATAATGCACTTGATTTTGCTCAAGAAAATGACATAAAGCCGACGAAAAGGCTTCAGATAAACCTTGTAAAGCTTTAGGGGGTAATTCTTCTGTACCGATTTCGACTAAAAAATCACGAGTCTCAGACATCTTGTTTGCCCCCCATTGGAAAATTCAAAGCTTCACGGCGATCATAATAAGCTTTTGCCACCGCCCGCGCCAAAGTACGCACACGCAAAATATAACGTTGTCGCTCCGTAACCGAAATCGCATGACGAGCATCCAACAAATTAAAGGTATGAGACGTTTTAAGCATCATTTCATAAGCCGGTAAAGGCAAATCTTTCTCAATCAAAGCTTGACTTTCAGTCTCATAAAAATCAAATAGACGAAATAACTCCGCTACCGGTGCCTGTTCAAAATTATAGGTTGACATTTCCACCTCATTTTGATGAAAAACATCACCATAAGTGATACATCCAAGCGGCCCATCCGTCCAAACTAAATCAAAAACGCTTTCAACGCCCTGCAAATACATCGCAATGCGCTCCAAACCGTAAGTGATTTCACCCGTCACCGGTTTACAATCCAAACCACCCACTTGTTGAAAATAAGTAAACTGCGTGATTTCCATACCATTAAGCCACACTTCCCAGCCCAAACCCCAGGCCCCAAGCGTTGGCGATTCCCAATTATCCTCAACAAAACGGATATCATGTACTAATGGATCAAGGCCCAGCATTTCCAAAGAGGCGAGATACAAGGCCTGAATATTCAAAGGCGAAGGTTTGATAACCACTTGATATTGATAATAATGTTGCAAGCGATTAGGATTTTCGCCATAACGCCCATCAGTCGGGCGACGCGAAGGTTGCACATAAGCCGCACTCCACGGCTCAGGGCCGATAGCCCGTAAAAAGGTTGCGGGATGAAAAGTACCCGCGCCCACTTCCATATCATAAGGTTGCAGCAAAACGCAACCTTGATCAGCCCAATATTCTTGTAAGGCAAGAATTAAACCTTGAAAAGTTTTTGGTGATGACATTGTCAGTTATCAGTTATATCAGTTATCAGTTATCAGTTATCAGTTATCAGTTATCAGTTATCAGTTATCATATCGGATGGATATTGCTGTATGTATTCACGGATTAACGCGCTCAACTTCGTTTCAAAGTTCGCTTAATTATACTGTTCACTTTTATGTATTTCACGCTAAAGTTTAGCGTAGCACACCGAAGGTTCGCTTCGCTGTACTTCGCTGCGTGAAATGGTGGTTAACGTGTTTTTGTTGCCGGCCCCAATAGATCAATGTAGGGTGGGTAACGTGTTTTTGTTGCCCACCAAATCTATATGAAAAAGTTTTTCACGCAAAAGTTTTGCGCGCAAAACTTTTGCGTGAAAAGTTATGCCCATGTGCAGTATATTCACGGATTAACGCGCTCAACTTCGTTTCAAAGTTCGCTTAATTATACTGTTCACCGTTTGATGCCAAAGTTTTGCGCGCAAAACTTTTGCCTCGTTCACAATTTGCACTTTTGCACACTCGAAAAATTTTGAACGAAAATCGCGCTGAAAGCAAAATGACATGCATTCCAATCGCACAGAAAGCAAAATGACAGGAACGAAAATCGCGCTGAAAGCAAAATGACATGCATTCCAATCGCGCTGAAAGCAAAATGACAGGAACGAAAATCGCGCTGAAAGCAAAATGTGAAATTAAAAAAAGGGCACAAATGACAATGCTAAGTATATTTATTGTACTATTTTTTAGAGTCTCGTATCCTATCACGACAATTATTGAAATTGAATTCGGCCAAAATATTTTTCTCAAGCCCATTAACCCTCGTAGGGTGGGATCGCCACATACCCAATTCCATGCCAAAAAATTTAAAGGCCAAAAATCATTTATGGCATTAAATTAACTATTCTTAATTCCTAATTAAATTTTTATTTCAACCAAAAGGTTTATGCATAGTAGAGGTTTTATGTCAATATTATTTATAACTTTTCACGCAAAAGACGCAAAGATTTCTTTTTTTTGACACAGAGCGTCTGTTGCAAAAAAGCGCGTTTATTTACTGTTATGTAAGTAATAAAGAGATGAGATAAGTGATTGATTTTATTATATCTAATATTTTGTTAATATACCGTAGGGTGGGTAGCGTGTTTTTGTGCCGGCCCCATTAATTTTTTGAGCTTATAATATTGTTAATATACACGTAGGGCTCCCTACGTGTTTTTGTGCCTGCCCCATTAATTTTTTAATATAGAAAAAATGGTGGGCAGCAAAAAGACGCTACCCACCCTACGAAGATTGAGCCTTTCATAAAGATGGTATCCAATGCCCAAGCATTAGAAAAACTCTTTCAATCGCAAGAAAACCAATTGCATTCAAAATCAGGTTGTGTGACGGTTTCCGGTAAACCAAGTCTTGAAGTCCCACCAGGTACGTTAAACCGTATTTTAAAGCAAGCAGGATTGAAATAAAAATGAGGAATAAAAGTATGCGTTATGTCGTCAGATTAGAAGAAGGTGAGAGCAGTTTTGGTGCGTATGTACCAGATTTGCCAGGCTGTGTCGCGGTTGCTGAAACAAAAACAGAAGTCTTAAAATTAATTCAAGAAGCGATTGAATTTCATTTAAAGGGATTGCGTGAAGATAAAAAATCTATACCTAAACCGTTATCCAGTAGTGAATATATTGAAGTCTATGCGACTGCGTAATTGTTGTTTTGAATTTTTAATTTAACTTTTATTTCAGAAATCATAGAAGATAGTTTGGATTTTTCTGCCCGCCTTTTATTGGATATGCCTCACTCAAAAATCATGAGTGTAGATTGGACTTTTGACTAGCTGATAAACTGAGGAGATGAACTATGACTTGTCCTGCTTGTGATCGTTATGTAACCATTGAAGACTGGACTGATGATGAACCTTTTAACTGCCCTCATTGTCATACTTTGCTCAAATTAGTGACAGATGAAGGGGGTTATTGTGGTGCGAGTGAGAAATCTCTCGAAATTCAGGAGGATGATTAAAAATGAAAGCGCGTCAGCGTAGCAAAGGCTTAATTGTAAGATGGGGTAGCTCGATTTTGTTCCCCAGTTATACGAGCCAAGGTTTAGAAGTACCATAATTTGAGTTAAAGTAAGCTTATGTTCAGATTTATCTCACCGGTTGTTCCCACTAAAAATAGGAAACCCAGGCAAAAAGCGAAAGATCAGAAAAAGCGACATCAGCATCTCGAAAATGCCTGATAAAGTATTTAATGAATTTGAATTAATCGGACTAAATAACTTTGATTTTTTTTTCCTCAAACTATTTCCTAAAACAGGATTAGGAACGATGCCATTGCAAAAAATTAAAGGCCAAAAATCATTTATGGCATTATTGATATTTCTAATTTAACTTTTATTTCAATCAAAAGGAGGTATAACAAATAATCAATAGCTTCCCGATTCCTTGATTAATCTAGCATAAAATCATTCGGGAATAGGCCCATCAATAGAGGGAATATTATGACATTGACACTTGAAATTCCACAAGTTTCTTTAGATCACATACCGCTTGGATACAAAAAAAGATTAGAAGAACGCGCTATCCTTCAGATTTATGAGGATGGTTATATTTCGAGAGAAGAATTTGCACAAATCTGTTTGACAAATTTCCAAGGATTTAATCAATTTCAAAGAGTTCGCAGATCAGATTGATTTCAATATTATTTTAGCGGAAAAACAAAATTGGTATCCAGATATTTCTTTCGTATCTAAAACGGATGAAAGCATCAAGTTTTCAGTAGATATTAAAACGACTTACAGACTTGATGATTACGATGGTTTCTGTAATGGCTTTACTTTAGGAAGCGTTGGAACAGACGATTCACGTCCATGTTAAATGCCCTTTAACTTGGGGAATTAGGATGGTTCAATCACCGAAACATAGCCACTTTCTGTCACTGGAAACAGCAGATAGACTCAAAACGGGATTCAAAAACACATAGGGAGCGACACTCAATTATGCGTAGTTTTAGAGAATGGACATTAGCGGAATTAGATAGAACGTTTGATCTTATCGTCCTTGATGATAGTCCTATTTTAAAAAGTTGGCTGGACGGGCATGCAGAGATTTCTGATTTTGAACACCAAGCATTATGTTCTTTTCAAAGTCTTCTAACTGCTCATGTGTATGATTGGAATGAAACCGAACTGGCTTATAATTTTATTGGACCAGTGATGGCTCTTGTCAGATTTAGCTCTAAAGAATTCAATTTTTTTGCGGAACGCACTTTGACTGGTAAAGTTGATGAAATTGAAATAGGAGGGAAACCAGATGGCATAATTGCTTCCGGTTTTCGTGAGCCAAAACTGCCTTATTTTTGCCTTCAGGAATATACAAAAGAAAAAGAGCCAGATGGCGATCCGGCAGCGCAGGTACTTGCGGCTATGCTAGTTGCACAGGAAGTTAATCAATACCAGCTTCCAGTGTATGGCTGCTACATAAAGGGAGAAGTCTGGCATTTTCTAACACTACAAAATCGTTCTTATTCTATCAGCGAAGGATATTTGGCCACTCGTCAGGCAGATATTGTTGATATTTTTAAAATCTTAAAAGTTCTCAAAATGATCATTATTGAATTCATGAAAGTAAAAAGTTAGGATGATTATTCACGGTTAATTTTTTACAGGGTGAATAAAATTGGAACACTCAAAATATTTTTTTGATATAGCGCAATAGATGAAAAGAATCAAGTCAAAATTGCAATCGATTGATACAAATGATGAAGAAATCTATACTCAACGAGGCGATAAACTTAACTTTTTTTTTAAATGACTTTAGGGAGTTGTAGGGTGGGTAACGTGTTTTTGTTGCCCACCAAATTGATCTTAAAAAGTTTTTCACATTTCACGCGCAAAACTTTTGCGTGAAAAGTTATGCCCATGTGCAGTATAACAACAGATTTTAGCGATTACAAAATCTGCAGAGCCTGATGACATCATTATCAAGTTCGGATTGGAATACCGCTCTGTAGGCGGTTTACCGAAATTTTGACTCTTTACCAACAGACAAGATAGCGTTTTGTTTAGTCGTGGTGGCAATCTATAGGTTTGCCCTTTTGCGAACCCTTTTCGCTGCGGCGCAAAGGTGCCAAGTTATTATACTTAGCGACTTTGCGCGAAGCGTGAG
>QNEL01000028.1 GCA_003645185.1 Candidatus Parabeggiatoa sp. nov. 3 | reverse complement strand
TCATTGGTGGGCAACAAAAACACGTAGGGAGCCCTACAATTCATTGGTGGGCAACAAAAACACGTAGGGAGCCCTACAATTCATTGGTGGGCAACAAAAACACGTAGGGAGCCCTACAATTCAATGGTGGGCAACAAAAACACGTTACCCACCCTACATAAAAGCCATTGGTATTTTAAATGACGAAACACAGTATTTTAATTGTTGATGATATTCAAGCCAACCTACAGTTTCTTCATTCAACACTCATTAAGCAAGGCTATCAAGTTTATTCTGCCATTAATGGGAAAATGGCTTTGAAAGTGGCTCAAAAAAAATTGCCCGACTTAATTTTGCTTGATATCATGATGCAGGGAATGAATGGTTATGAAGTTTGTGAACACTTGAAAGCTGATGAACAAACACGGGATATCCCGGTTATTTTTCTCAGTGCATTAAACGAAACATTTGATAAAATGAAAGCGTTTTCTGTTGGTGGTGTTGATTATGTGACAAAGCCATTTCAAGTGAAAGAACTATTAGCGCGTGTGGCTACCCATTTGGCTTTGCGACATCTGCAAAAAAAATTGGTGGCGCAAAATGTTCAATTGCAAGAAGAAATCACTGAACACCAGCAAACAGAAAAGATTTTGCAAAAAACGCTTAAAAATTTACGCTCTACGCAGTCTCAACTGATTCAATCGGAAAAATTAGCCGCTTTAGGACAATTGATTGCCGGTATTGCCCATGAAATTAATACGCCATTAGGTGCCATTCGCGCATCCATCGACAATCTCTTAGATTCTTTCAATGATGCCATTATGACTTTACCGCAATTGTCACAATCCATTGTTGAAAATGACAATCACTTGAAACTCTTGATCACACTGTTGAAAAAATCGAAGGATTCCTCAACATATTTAACTTCTAAAGAAAAAAGAATCCTAAAACGGACAGTTCAGCAAAAACTGTCTAACGAAAATATTGCAGAAGTATCGACACTGGCTAATATGTTGACTTACATGAAAATTTTCGACGTTTGCGAAGAGTGTGACGAATTATGGCCTTTGTTAAAAGATGAACAAGCAATATCCATTGTCAAAGCGGCTCGTAATTTTGTTTCGGTGCGAAAAAACAGCGAGAATATTAACTTAGCGGTGGATAAAGCCTCAAAAGTTATTTTTGCGCTGAGAAAATTTGCCCATCAAGACGCTTCAGGTGAAAAAACAGAAATAGATATCATTGATAGTATTGAAACTGTTCTAACACTCTATCATAATCAAATAAAGCAAGGTGTTGAAGTCGTCAAACACTATCAATCTTTACCACCTGTGCTATGCTATGCCGATGAAATTCATCAAGTTTGGACAAATATTATTCACAATGCACTTCATGCAATGGCATTGAACGGTACGCTAACGATTGAAGTGACTCGCTCAGCAGAAAATCAGATTAGGGTTAGTTTCACTGATACGGGTTGCGGTATTTCTTCTGCTATCAAAGCGCGTATTTTTGAACCTTTTTTCACGACTAAAAGACGTGGTGAGGGCAGTGGTATTGGCTTGGATATTGTCAAGAAAATCATAGACAAACATCAAGGCAAGATTGAAATAGAAAGTGAAGTGGGCAAAGGCACAACTTTTAAAGTGTTTTTAAACAATTATAGAGGTTCAGAAAAATAATTTAACAAAAGCGAGGCCTTTTGACGGCCTTTTTGAATTTTGCCGTAATTATTTGAAAACTTGTAGTGATCAGATTGATGTTGAACAGATCAATATTAATCAGCGTTTAGCTTCGCTGACCTTCGGTTCACGCAAAAGTTTTTGCGCGCAAAAACTTGTTAAGTGGCGTCATGACAATCATGACAATCAGCGTTCTATCACGTTTTTCACGCAAAAACATTTGCGTGAAATCCTGTTGCCCACTACAAATTATCTGAAAATTCCTCAAATTGAACAATTACCAATTATCATAGTAGCAAAAAACAATGCCAAACCAAGCCATTTTATGTGTTGATGATGAAATCATTATTTTAGAAACGCTGGTTGAACAACTCGAAAAAAAATTGGGCAGTCAATACATTTACGAAATGGCCGAAACTGCTGAAGAAGGACTTGAGCTTATCGAAGAACTTGCTGATGACAACATCGATATCATTATTATTGTTTCTGATTGGCTAATGCCTGGCATGAAAGGTGATGAATTTTTAATCAAAGTTCACCAGAAAATGCCAGATATTGTGACCGTTTTGCTAACTGGACAGGCGGATGACGAATCGATTCTTCATGCTAAAAATTCTGCCAATCTTCATGCTTGTCTATTCAAACCTTGGTCAGAAGAAGAACTGATACGCACTATTAAAAGCGGATTGGAAAAATTATGAAAAACCCCGTTATTTTATGTATTGATGATGAAAGTGTTGTTTTAGAGGCCTTGATGGAGCAATTGCAGCAAAAACTGGGTCAGACTTATGATATTGAAACTGCCGAAAGTGGCGACGATGCCCTTGAATTGCTCAATGAATTAAAGAATGAAGGAGTGGATGTTCCTATCGCTATAGTAGATTATTTGATGCCAGGGATGCCGGGTGATGAAGTGATGAAGCAAATTCATCTTAAATCCCCTGATACTTTAACCATCTTATTATCGGGTCATGCTGGTTATGAGGAAATGGCGCGTACTATTAATAAAGGGAATTTATATCGGTATATTGCTAAACCTTGGAATAAGGAACAGTTATTCCTAATCATCAACGAAGCGATCAAAATTTTTGATCATGAAAAACTGATTCAAGCACATCGAAAGGAAATAGAAGCACTCAATGCTTCATTGGAACAAAAAGTCGTTGAGCGGACAACTGAATTAGAAATTCGGAATAAACAGCTTCTTCACGAAATTGCTGAACGTCAATTAGTAGAAAAAGAATTGCGCCAAGCTAAAAAAGCCGCCGACGCTGCGAATCACGCTAAAAGTACCTTTTTGGCAACCATGAGCCATGAATTACGCACCCCACTCAATGGTATTTTAGGCTATGCCCAAATTTTAAAATTTGATCACACGCTTACGCCAGAACAACATGAAGGCATTAATGTTATTGAAAAAAGTGGTGAACATTTATTAACACTGCTTAATGATCTTCTTGATCTGGCAAAAATAGAAGAGGGTAAAATCGAACTGAATAAAAACGACTTTTACTTAACAAGCCTTGTTGAAAGCGTTATCGAAATGGTGCGTATTCGTGCTGAACTGAAAAATATTTTTTTTCATTATCAACCGTTTAACTTCTCTAAAAATAGCCCTGAAACATTACCAATGATGGTAACTGGTGATGAAAAACGTTTACGTCAAATTATCGTCAATTTGATAGGTAATGCTATAAAATTTACTGATAAGGGAGGCATTACCGTCAAAGTGGGCCCTATTGACAATCTGTTTCGTTTTCAAGTAGAAGATACGGGCGTGGGCATTACCGCTGAACAATTAAACTTAATTTTTCAACAGTTTCAACAAGTTGGCGATAAAAATCGCCAAACGCAAGGAACAGGTTTAGGATTATCCATTAGTCGTCGTCTAGTTGAAACAATGGGTGGACAATTAAACGTTTTGAGTCAATTAGGAAGTGGAAGCGTATTCTGGTTTGATTTATCCTTACCCATTGTTAAGGATTTTAGTGATGAAACAATATCGACAGAAAAACACGAAGTGAGTGGTATTCGTGGCAACAAGCCGACTCTTTTAATTGTCGATGATCAAGCGAGTAATCGAAATGTTTTAGTTCATTTACTTGCGCCTTTAGGTTTTAACATTATCGAAGCGGATGATGGAGAAAAAGCGTTAGCTAAAGCCATTGAATCAAAACCAGATGCGATTATCACCGATTTGTTTATGCCAAAAAGAGATGGTTTTGAATTGATACAACAAATTCGACAATCTGCCGACTTAAAAGACAAAGTTGTGATAGCCACTTCGGCCAGTGTCTTTGAAGCCGATTATCAGAAGAGTTTAGCATTGGGTAGCAATGATTTTCTGGCCAAACCCATCAAAGCAGAACAACTATTTGAAGTATTACAACAACATTTAGCCATAAAATGGCTCTATAAAGAGACTCAATCTGAAGAGACTCAATCTGAAGTCAATGTGCTACCCTCACAAAATACCCTTATGATGCTGTTTCAACTGACTTTGATGGGCGATATAGATGCCATTGAGAAAGAAGCAGATAAACTCATGCAAGCCGATGAAAAGTTTATGCCTTTTGCAATGAAGTTGCGTGATTTAACTCGACGTTTTCAGATCAAAAAAATACGTAGTTGGCTAAAATATTATTTGGAATCAGAATGAATAATTTACTGATTATTCGCTTAATAGACATTATACCGATTTAAATAATGTTCGAGGCTGTTTCATGCGTCAAGGGGTTTCAAATCAGAAAAAAGCAGGGCTATAAATGTATTGTGAACAAGCAGATTTACATCAAAAAGAGACATTAGATTGTGGAACCATGCCTATAGAGGAATTTATAGACGGCCTTAATAACGGAGAGATACCCTTATCTGCGCCAGAAGGAAGCTGCACAGGTGGCTGGCATTTTAATTGTGAGGATTTTTTGAAAACGTTTCAAGCTCGACAGAAATGTAATGAGTTATGCATGTGGGCCATTGTTTTCCAGGAGTGGGTAAAGGAACTCGCTAAATGGATAGATCACCGACAATGCCTAGAAATTATGGCGGGTGCTGGATGGTTGGCAAAAGCATTGAAACAGTGTGGTATAAATATTATAGCCACTGATGACTTTTCATGGAAGACAAAACAACACGCCAAAATAGCGCCGGTTTTTCCCATTTCCAATTATGAGGCTTCCGAAGCCATTATAAATATCAACGCTGATATTTTAATCGTTTCATGGCCTCCTTACGGTTGTCATGCCATAGTTAAAGCCTGTGAAGTTTGGGGAAGCGAAAAACCCATCATCTATATAGGAGAAAATCAAGGCGGTTGTAATGCGACTGATGCTTTTTTTGACAGCTTCAAAGTCATTCAAAATCATCCTAATATACCCCTAAAAAGTTGGAATGGGATACATGACTATGTCAGAATAGGCTACTGGCAAACAACCTCTCACAATCATTCCCAAAATACTAATATATATAGAGGTTTAGAAAAATAATTTCACACTTTGCCGCTTTGCTCTTTTCGTTCCAAATTTATTTTGCTTCTGCCCGATTGGAATGCCTGTTATTTTGCGGCATGATTTTCGTTCCAAATTTTGCAGCTTTGCTCTTTTCGTTCCAAATTTATTTTGCAAGATTGAATCGCCCGCTTGCCCACCATCCCCCCCCATTTTTCATAAAAATAGAGTGAAAAATAAACCAATAAATTGGCTTAAATTTTTGTAGGGTGGGATCGCTTAGCGACAATGAATTCAATAATAAACCCAGATTTCACCGACAGCGATCCCACCATCCCCCTTAAATTTAACACCCCAGTGACAAACCGTTCACCTGCCTGAATGAATCCCAAATCGCCAGTGCGTAAAAAAGGGCCTTCACCCGTATCAGCAAGATAAATTTGGAACGAAAAAGGCCTTCGCAAAATAAAAATAAAACCGCAAAATAAATTTGGAACGAAAATCAAACCGCAAAATAAATTTGGAACGAAAATCAAACCGCAAAATAAATTTGGAACGAAAATCAAACCGCAAAATAAATTTGGAACGAAAATCAAACCACACTTTTTCGCTTGGCTAAAATTTATCGATATCAGTAATTTCGCCCGTCGCTAAATACAATTCCCACTCTCGTTCGTGTTCCTCTGCCAAGATTTTCTCCAGCGCCGACGGTTTGACACGCTCAATCGGTTTACCATCAGTGCTGCTGCGTTGAGTAACGCGGATTTCACGGCATGAATAAACGGATAATTCAATCTGAAAAACGCGCTGGTAATAAATATGCGTATAATCTTTGTATTCACCCGCAACACGAATCGTCACTTGTTTAGTTTTAAAGCGCCACCCCAATTGATGAATATGCGTTTCAATGTCTTCGATGTTATCAGCGAAAATATGTAAATCAATGTCGCTACCGCACCGAACATGCCCTGTACTCACAGAGCCAATTAGTCTGGGATCGAAAGGTTTAAGCACTAACATCGTTTCAAGCGCAATCACGCGCATAGCAAAAAGGCGATGTTGACTGAGTTCGCCTTCAGTCAGCTGAACCAATTCTTGCAGCGCCGCTTTAATCTCACCATTGGAAGGTAAGTCTTGAGGGCGATAGCACATTTTTTTGTCGCCACCGCGCCCAAATAAGCGTTTAGCCGCAAGACGCTTGGCATTAAAATATTGATCGACTCCTTCTTCGTACATCAAACGAGCAGCCTGATGAGCAAGGTTTTGGCGAAGTTGTGAAGTGTATTGTTTTCTCATAGCACTGATTTATGAACGTATCATAAATGCGAATATTAAGTTGAAAAATAACCCATTAACAGGTGAGTAAAGCTTTGCTACACCCAGATGATGATCTTGATTTAATGGCATTGGAGCAAAGATCATTTGACAGACAAATTGATCCTAAGCTTTTAAAAAGGATTAAAAAAGGATTACAAAAAATAAATTATCCCCGTTTTTCTTGTAGGGTGGGTAACGGGTTTTTAAAGCCCACCATTTCCCTACCCACCCGTAACGAAGTGAATTTCACATTTAGCTACGCTAAATACAGTTTTTGCGCGCCAAAACTTTAGCCTGAAAGCGTGAAATGGTAGGATAATTATTTTTTTGAGACTTCCTAAGGCAACTCGCAAAGAACAATATACCAGTCAGGGGCAACCATGAAGGATTGCCCCGTAAGTCAATTGATTGCTTGTAGGGGCAATCCCTTGTGGTTGCCCTTGGTATATTCTTTTTTGCGAGTTGCCTAAATTGAAAACCGAATAAACCTATTGAGTAGGTAGAACTGTGCTACCCACTGACGAACTTTATCCTAGTGCCTGATTTTCAGAGTAATACGCAGTCTCGCTGCGAAACAGAAGACTCTTCGAGTGTTTCATCAAGATATCAATAGCTTTGAGAGGGGTGATAACGGTAGCATGAGGCGAACGCCCTTTTAAATCCCAAGCACGTAATCGTTCAAGCTCACGGAGTTGGGGCGTATTGCGTAGCCAATGGCGAGTGCGTCGAGGCGCTTTGAGCAAATGTAAATGATGCCTGATAAGCCACACGATGCGGGAGGAAAGCAAGCCTTCCAATTCATCGGCACCGATTTCGGCATGTTTTGGGGTATTAACCGCTTTGCCAATATCGTGCAAAAGCGCAACGGCCCACAACTGTGGATCATCACACGCCTTGTGCGCCAATTGGAAGACTTGGAGAGAATGGTAGAGGGCATCCTTTTCGGGATGATAACGCGGATGCTGACGAACCCCCTGAAGGGCAATCAGTAAAGAATAAAGATGTTTTTCAAGGAATAACGACAAATTGTCAGTATTCTCATGGGGTATCAAAGTAACAGGCTGATCAGCCAAAAGTGGATTAATATTAATACATTGTTTGTTTCTCATATTCAACCGGGCTGCCCCGGCGGGCTTTGTGACAAAATGAAAAATGAACAATAGAGTTCATTGAACAACGAATAAAGGGCCGCGCATATTACCTGATTTCAACACTGTTGTCTATTGCTTTCTGTCGATTTTTAAGTTGTATCGTATTTCATCAAATGAATAAAGCACTCATGAAATCATTAATTAAATTCAAAAAAGGTAGCAATCTCTAAAAAATGAACAAATTGACAAAAATGTTTTCTTTAGAATATCAAAATGAGCCTTTATAAGGTTATCAGTAAAAAATGAATGCCCTATTATCATTTTTGCTCCAATGCAAAGTTTTACAAAAAAACTTGTTTTTTTGATTCAAGCCCTATATTAGATATTCAAATGCCCTTACCACCTATCAGTTTGTCAAAAGTTTCAAGCAATCGTAGAGACGCGATGCCTCGCGTCTCTTGGATCGGTTCTAATACTTGATGATCAAATTTTTTGTAAACCGTTGATTTAAGGCCTAAAACTTAAATTTCTTAATAATCAATGATTTGCATATATAGACACTCAAAGATTGACTGCTGTAAAGCCAAATAACATCAAAAACTTGATCATTGAGTAATAGAGACGCTTCGCGATCGCGTCTCTACAACAATGAGTTATAAAATATAATCATAATCATTTCAGATAATAGGCTATTATCAACATGATAAGTACTGAACCATAAATTTTCAGGTATTTTAATAGAAGCTGCCTTCCGATCCGCGATCGCGAAGCGTCTCTACAAAAACCAAGTTTGTTACACATTACGTCTCTACAAAAAACCCGAGACGCGAAGCATCGCGTCTCTACAAAAAAACCGAGACGCTTTGCGGCGCCGACAAAAAAACCGAGACGCTTTGCGGCGCCGACAAAAAACCCGAGACGCGAAGCATCACGTCTCTACAAAAAAACCGAGACGCTTTGCGGCGCCGACAAAAAACCAGAGACGCTTTGCGGCGCCGACAAAAAACCTGATTTGCTACGCTACGCCGACAATGAGTTAGATAAAACTGATTTTCAAGCAAAAGTTGAGGCAAACAAAAACTTTATTTCACATTTAGCTTCGCTGGCCTTCGGCTCACGCAAAAGTTGCGCGCAACTTCTTAAGTGAAATAAAGTTTCGCTTCGCGAAACTTTAGCGTGAAATCTTGAAAAGGTGGTTCTGGGCTTTCGCCCTGGATTGCCCTTTGCTGTAAAATACCTGTTTATTTGTGCTTCAGTACTTACATCAGTCATCATAAGAAAAATTATGATGCTCTTGAATAGATAGCCTCAAAAAAGGAAAAACGCATTATGTTAACATTAGCCAATTACCAAATAGGCACTCAAATTTACGAAAGTGCCAACTCCCTCGTTTATCGGGGAGTACGAAAAAAGGATAACAAACAGGTTATCCTGAAAATGCTCAAAGAAGACTACCCCACCCCTGCTGAATTAACCCGCTATCGGCAAGAATATGAAATGACTCATGATTTGGATTTAGCCGGGGTAATTAAAGCGTATGGTATTGAAAAAGATCAAAATACGCTGGTCATGATTTTGGATGATTTTGGTGGCGAATCCTTAAAAACGACTTTTGAAAAAGGGGAACAAGGATGGATTTCTGTTGCAGATTTTCTCCCCATCGCCATCCAAATCGCTGACAGTTTAGGCAATATTCACACGGCTGATATCATTCACAAGGATATCAATCCCGCTAATATTGTATGGAATAAAACTGCTAATCAATTGAAAATCATTGATTTTGGGATTGCCAGTCGCTTGCCGCGTGAAAATACCACCCTCAAAAATCCAGAGCAACATCGTGATGAAATTAATGGCCAAAAATGCGGAAGAGCGTTATCAGTCCGCTTTTGGTTTAAAGGCAGATTTGGAAAAATGTTTAGCCTTATCCAAAAAAGTGTTTGGCAAAAAATTGAGTGCAACGCATTTTGAATTGGGTCAAAACGATTTTTCGGGCAAATTCCAAATGCCCCAAAAACTCTATGGCCGCGAAAACGAAATTGAAATCTTATTACAAAGCCTTTGAGCGTATCAGTGGGGGCTTGGGGGAAATGATGTTATAGCGTTTCCCGATTGAATAAAGTACACTTCACCTTCGCAAAATAAATTTTGCACTCCAACGCAAAATAAATTTTGCACTCCAACAAGCCGCAAAATAAATTTTGCACTCCAACGCAAAATAAATTTTGCACTCCAACGCAAAATAAATTTTGCACTCCAACGCAAAATAAATTTTGCACTCCAACGCAAAATAAATTTGTACTTCATTCAATCGGGAAACGTTATACCCACCGGGATAGAGGCGGATGAAAAACGCTTGCGGCAAGTCTTAATCAACCTCTTAGGGAATGCGGTTAAATTCACCGTTCAAGGTAGAGTCACTTTGCGCGTTTCAGTCATTAAAGAGACTAAAGCCAAGGGCACGGATTCCCCCACTAAAACGGTTACGCTTCGTTTCGAGGTTAAAGATACTGGGGTTGGGATGACACCTGAGCAGCTAGGTAAAATATTCTTACCCTTTGAGCAAGTGGGTGATACCCAAAAGCAGCTTGAAGGAACGGGTTTAGGTTTAGCGATCAGCCGCCAATTGGTAGAATTAATGGGCAATGAAATCCAAGTTAAAAGTGAAGTAGGCAAAGGGAGTACTTTTTGATTTGAGATTGCTTTACCCGTTCTCGATGTCAAAGCACAGGAAGAAGATCAAACCATGCAGCGCATCACAGGGTATCAGGGAGAACGCAAAACGGTTCTCGTGGTAGATGATAAACAAGAAAACCGCGTGATTCTTATCAATATGTTGGAATGGATCGGTTTTAAAGTGGTTGAAGCGGGCAATGGTCAAGAAGCTGTGACAACCGCCAAAGAAGTCATGCCTGATGTCATTTTTATGGACTTAGTGATGCCAATCATGACGGGTTTTGAGGCAGTCCAAGCAATACGACAGCTACCTGAATTCAAGGATACCCTGATTATTGCCAATTCAGCCAGTGTTTTTGAAGCCGACCAAGAAAAAAGTCGGGTCATTGGTTGCAATGAGTTTTTACCCAAGCCAATTGAAGATGACCAATTATTTAAGCTCTTGGTTGCTCATCTCAAATTGGAATGGCTTTATGAAAAGGTAGAGGAAGAAACCAGGCAAGACCGTCCGATTGTCGAGAATGCGCCATTAGTTCCACCGCCTCTTGAAAAATTGGAGGCTTTGTATGAGTTAGCAATGATGGGTAAAATGCTCAAAGTTCGAGAACAGGCCACGGAAATTGAAGAGTTGGATGATAAATATATTCCTTTTGCCCGCCAAATCGAAAAGTTGGCAAAAGAGTTTGATGAAGAACAAATCGTGGCTTTAATTGAACCCTATCTTAATATATAGCGTTTCCCGATTGAATGAAGTACAAATCATTATCGTTCCAAATTTATTTTGCGGCCCTCTTGGAATGCATGTTATTTTGCGGCTCTCTTTTCGTTCCAAATTTATTTTGCTGTTCGATTTTCTTGATATAACTGTACGTCATGAGATCGGGAAACGCTATACTTAGCATCGCCATAAATTGCGCTTTTAAGATTTTCAAACCTTGTTATTTTGCGTGTTTTTTTGGAATGCCTGTTATTTTGCGTGTTTTTTGGAGTGCATGTTATTTTGCGTGTTTTTGGAATGCCTGTTATTTTGCGTGTTTTTTGGAATGCCTGTTATTTTGCGTGTTTTTTGGAATGCCTGTTATTTTGCGTGTTTTTTGGAATGCCTGTTATTTTGCGTGTTTTTTGGAATGCCTGTTATTTTGCGTGTTTTTGGAATGCCTGTTATTTTGCGAGGATTTGATAAAACGCAATTTATGACGAAGCTAAGTATATAATGCCAAAAGGGGTGCAACCACAAGGGGGCAACCACAAGGGATTGCCCCTACAAATTCCATAAATGTAGCAATCCATTGTGGTTGCCCTTCTGAATTTGGAGTATAGTATATATATATAAATATGAATATCAGTGCAAAAAGCAGTGAACCACTTCATTATCAAAATTATACAATCCTTATCATTGATGACAACCCGAGTAATTTAGGGGTTATAGTCGATTATCTCGGGGAGTATGGCTTTGAAATCGTTGTGGCTAAGAATGGTGAAATCGGGTTAAAAAGGGCAAAAACCCTCCAGCCTGATCTGATTTTATTAGATGTACTCATGCCAGGCATCGATGGTTTTGAAACTTGCTGTCGTTTAAAAGCAGATGAAAAAACTTGCGATATTCCCGTCATTTTTATGACCGCACTTGACAGTCCCTAAGATAAAATCAAAGGCTTTGAATCCGGTGGTGTGGATTACGTCACCAAGCCCATACAACATGAAGAAGTTTTTGCGCGTATTACGACTCATCTCCGCATTCGAGATTTGACGGTTCACTTAAATGTCAAAATAGAGGAATTAACACAAACTCGCCAAGAATTAGTGCAAAGTGAAAAAATGGCCTCACTTGGACGACTGGTGGCCGGTTTTGCCCATGAATTGAATACACCATTGGGCGTTGCGCTTGGCAGTGCTTCCGCTTTACAAGAAGAAATCAAGACCATTAATAACTTATTTGAACAAGAAGAAGTCGATGTAGATGAAGTGCTGTCCGCCTTAGACTGTGTTAATAAAGGCTTCAATTTAAGCTTATCTAACTTAGAACGCGCCGCTAACTTAGTCACCAGTTTCAAACGCACAGCGATTGACCAAACATCTGATGAGCTCAGAACCTTTCAAGTTCAAGAAATCATTAATGACACAATTAACACGTTGCACAATCGCTTCGAAAAAACCGGCATTGATATCCAAGTGGATTGTCCCGATAATTTTAAGGTAAAGAGTTTACCCGGTGCGTTGGAACAAATCCTCACTAATTTACTCATGAATAGCCTCATACATGGTTTTAATGAGGGGAAGGATGCGGGTTTGATCAACATCAAGGTGCAGCTGAACACAGAACATTTACATTTAGAATATTCTGACAACGGCAAAGGCATTGCCCAAGAAAACTTGGAAAAAATATTTGAACCCTTTTTTACCACCCATCGTGCTCATGGCGGCAGTGGATTAGGGCTGTATATTTGCTATAATATGATCACTACCCAATTGCAAGGTACAATCGGTTGTGAAAGCCCCCATAGCAAGGGTGTTATTTTTAGGATTGATTTTCCAGTATGATTAGCCAAGTCTGCCAGGTTTTAAAAAACGGTTATGTGAATTTTATTTGCTCAAAAATCCAGTAGATTGTCAATTTCGTACAAACTTTAGTTTGTGAATTTGGAGTGCAAACTTTAGTTTGCGAATTTGTGAGCTTAACCACAGTGCCGTTAACAGGCGATTGATGGGCCTTCGCAAAATAAATTTGGTTTGAAAAGAGCAAAAACGCAAAATAACATGCACTCCAAGAGCAAAAACGCAAAATAACAGGCATTCCAAGAGTAAAAACGCAAAATAAACGCAAAATAACAGGCATTCCAAGAGCAAAAACGCTATAAATAAATATTTAATAAAATTCAACGACTTATAGGTAAAGCTTCGTTTAAAAGGTGCCCTAAGCCTGTCGAAGGGCCAAATTCATTTTCAAAGTCTAGGAGACTTGACGTGACGACAAACCAGACTGATGCTTTTGAAAAAGCATTGTTATCTCTTAACAAACTGGCTGCAAGAAACTTGATCAGTGAAATTGCACAAGCCGAAGGCGCAATGCAATGTGTCGAAAAATTGTTGTTCCAGTTATGGAACGTATTGGGTCAAAATGGGAAGAAGGTGATGTCGCCTTGTCTCAACTTTATATGAGTGGCCGTATCTGTGAAGAAATCGTAGATACTATACTCCCTCCTGTTGATCCCTCTAGAAAACGCGAACCTAATATGGCGATTGTGGTGTTTAATGATTACCATTTTTTAGGTAAACGTATTGTGTATACCATGCTACGAGCGAGCGGATTTGAATTACTCGATTATGGTCAAAGCACAGATATCGAAGCACTTGCCGTCCGTGTCAAAGAGGATGCGGTCAAACTGCTGTTAGTTTCTGTACTCATGCTCAACTCGGCATTGCGTATTAAAAGTTTAATTGAGAGAATTAGACTCACGAGTCCAGAAACTAAAGTCGTCGTTGGGGGTGCCCCTTTCCGATTTGATCAAGAATTGTGGCAAGAAATTGGGGCTGATGCCATGGGAAAAAATGCCTCAGAAGCTGTGGATATCGTAACAACTTTTATGGAGAAAATCGCATGACAACAGAAATGACCTCTTTGCAACGGGTCTTAACCACGCTAGGACACAAAGAACCAGATCGCGTACCGCTTTTTTTGTTAGTCACGATGCACGGTGCGAAAGAACTCGGTCTTTCTATTCAAGAGTATTTTTCCAAAGCAGAAAATGTGGTTGAAGGGCAACTGAGAATGCGTAAAAAATATCGCAATGATTGTCTGAACAACTTTTTTTATGCAGCCGTCGAAGTAGAGGCTTGGGGTAGTGAAGTGATTTATCGTGAAGATGGGCCGCCTAATTCAGGTACACCTATCATTCGTAAGCCAGAAGATATTAAATATCTTGAACCCCCCAAGGTTAAAGAAAAGCCTTGTTTAATCAAGGTGTTAGAAGCCACCCAACAATTAAAGGCAAAGAGTGGGGATGACGCACCGGTTCTTGCAACGGTTATCTCCCCATTCTCTTTACCGGTGATGCAAATGGGTTTCGATAAATACATCGAACTGATGTATGAACACCCTGATTTGTTTGAACGATTGATGAGAATGAATGAAGAATTTTGTGTCGAATGGGCCAATGCACAATTAGAAGCCGGTGCAACCGCTGTTACGTACTTTGATCCGGTTTCATCCACAACCGTCACGCCAAGGGAGATGTATTTGGAAACCGGTTTTCAAATTGCCAAACGCACTATTGCACGCATTAAAGGGCCAACGGCTACCCATTTAGCATCTGGACGCAGTTTACCTGTTTTAAATGATATTAGTCAAACTGGCACTGCTGCTATAGGCATCAGCGTACTTGAAGATTTAACTGAAGTGAAGGCCGCTTGTAAAGGCAAACTGACGGTGATAGGTAATTTAAATGGCGTTGAAATGCGAAAATGGACACCCCAGCAAGCAGAAGCGATTGTCAAAGAAGCGATTGCTAAAGCCGGGCCGGGCGGTGGTTATATTTTAGCGGATAATCACGGAGAAATTCCTTGGCAAGTGCCAGAGGAAACATTACTGGCTATCTCAGAATCCGTGCATAAATGGGGACGTTACCCACTGAATTTGTAATTATAGCGTTTCCCGATTGAATGAAGTACAAATCATTATCGTTCCAAATTTATTTTGCGGCCTGACTGGAATGCCTGTTATTTTGCGGCAGGGCATGATTTTCGTTCCAAATTTATTTTGCGTTTGTTTTTCGTTCCAAATTTATTTTGCGTTTGTTTTTCGTTCCAAATTTATTTTGCGTTTGTTTTTCGTTCCAAATTTATTTTGCGTCAGTGCAGATTGATAATGTTTTTTGGGAATACCCCTTTGCATACCTACCTAGCATAATTCGTACTTTATTCAATCGGGAAACGCTATATTTTGCTGCACTCTTGGAATGCATGTTATTTTGCGGCAGAATTGTATTTCAAGCAAAATTTTTTGCGTGAAATGTGAAATATAAAAAGTTTAAGCTATGCCCATGTGCAGTATAAATCAGTCTATTATTAAAAAAATCCAGAATACATAAGAGATGAAAGCCATGAAGCCTAAAATCTGTATTTTATTCAGTCAAAATTTCCAAAAAGAAGTCGAAGCCATTCAGAAGTTAGAATGCTTTGAAGCAGTGACTTTTTTGACTTATCCTGCTCGCTGTGGTTGCCCTCATATACAACCTGATGAATTGGCAGACTTAATTGGAAACCCCAATGATTATAGTAAAATTCATCTCATTGGGGGATTTTGTCTGGCTAAATTAGAAGAGAGTACCGTTAAAAATTGCCAATTACACCAGTTAGAACACTGTTTTTCGGTTTTAACAAACAAAACATTAATTGAGCATTATTTGCAACAAGGGGCCTACTTAATAAGTTCTAGCTGGCTGGCCAATTGGCAAAGACAACTTGAAAGATGGGGTTTTGAACAACAAGGCGCTCGTGATTTTTTTCAAAAATTTTGTACGAAATTAGTGTTGCTTGATACTGGCGTAGAGGCAAACAGCGCACACTATTTGCAAGAAGTTGCTGATTTTGTTGAACGTCCCTATGAAATTGTGCCAGTAGGCCTTGATTTTTTGAGATTGTTTATCAGCAAAATCATATTAGCAGATCAGCAAAATCTTACCTGCGAATTAGAAAACGAGTTAGCGATAACAAAAAATGAGTTCACTGTCACCCAGAAGCAAAATGCGGATTATTCAATGGCTTTAGACTTAATTAGCCAGTTAAGTCAAACCTTTACAGAATCAGAGATTATTGACAGAATCGTTGATATATTCGCAATGCTATTTGCTCCGCAAGGCCTCTATTTTTTATCTATTAGAGACAAGCAGCCTGAAAAGCTACATGCTTGGCCGATGCCCATTGCCGAAAATGAAACGCTGCAAAATCAACTACTGCATTTTAATGATAAATATAGCTGGACTGAATCAGGTAACGGCTTTTTATTACGCTTTAAACATCAAAATGACATTGTCGGTGTGATGAAGCTAGATGAAATGGCCTGTCCCGAATATCAAGAGCATTATCTGAACATGGCCAGCTATATCGTTGATGTCTGTGGTTTAGCCATTGGTAATGCGAGGACTTATCAAAAAATTAAGCAAGCCGAAGCGGGTTTAGCGACACAAGTACTGGGTGCCTTTTATCAAAGTGATGAGACTCGGGATATGATTCATAATATTCTCACCCTCATAAAAGCCTTTTCAGGCTTTGAAGCCATTGGCATTCGGTTACAAGACAAAACAGATTTCCCCTATTATGACGCAATAGGCTTTTCAACTCATTTTTTAGAAACTGAAAAAGAACTCTGTGTGCGTGATGATAAGGGTAATTTAGTTTTAGATGCTGAAAAAAATCCCGTGTTGGCTTGTATCTGCGGCAATATTATTTCTGAAGACACATCAAAAAGAGACTGTTCTTCAAGCATTTCATTTACTGAATACGGCAGTTTTGGCAGCAATGATATTAAACAATTTATGTCATCTCATGCTGAACAACATGAACACTGTTATTTGAAAAATCATTGTTGCAAAGAAGGTTATCAATCCATTTCTTTGATACCCTTACATTCTGAAAATAAATGTCTGGGCTTACTGCATTTAGCGGATAGCCGAAAAGACAGATTTTCTCCAGAAGTGATTTCTTTCTATGAAGTCATCGCAAGTAGTATTGCAACAGTTATCAAACGTAAGCAGGCTGAAAATGAAATTCGTCAACTCAATGCCGAATTAGAACAACGTGTTAAAAAACGGACTGCTCAATTAGAAGTCGCGAATAAAGCATTACAAGAGGCTAAAAAAGTCGCCGAGTTTGCCAGTCAAGCCAAAAGTGATTTTCTGTCTAATATGAGCCATGAATTAAGAACACCCCTCAATGGCATTTTAGGCTATGCCCAAATTCTGAAACGAGGCCAAAATTTAAATGAATCGCAAGTCAATGGCATCAATACGATCTATCAAAGTGGTACGCATCTCTTAACGCTGATCAATGATATTTTGGACTTATCTAAAATTGAAGCCCGCAAATTAGATTTATATTCGGCTCCGATTCATTTATCCAGTTTCATAGAAGGTATTACTGGCATGATGCGTATGCGGGCCCAACAAAAAGATATTCAATTTCATTACGAAGCCGTTGGCAAGTTACCGGAAGGCATTGAAGCTGATGAAAAACGCTTGCGACAAGTGCTGATTAATCTGTTAGGCAATGCCGTTAAATTCACAGATGATGGGGGAGTCACCTTACGTCTTTCAATCCTTGATGAAACGATTCAAATGGTGACTTTACGCTTTGAAATAAAAGATAGTGGCGTAGGCATGACTCCTCAACAATTGCAGAAAATATTTTTGCCCTTTGAACAGGTTGGTGATACTCAAAAACGGGCTGAAGGAACCGGTTTAGGTTTAGCCATCAGTCGACAATTAGTCTCATTGATGGGCAATGAAATTCGTGTTAGCAGTGAAGAAGGCAAAGGGAGTACTTTTGGGTTTGACTTAAATTTGCCTATCGTTGAACTTAAAGGAAAAGCGGTACAAGACACTTTACATAAAATTACAGGTTATAAAGGGAAACGACAAACAGCCTTAATTGTAGATGATCGAGCAGAAAACCGCATAATCTTACTCAATCTTTTAGAGTGGTTTGGATTTCAAGTGATAGAAGGGTGTAATGGGCAAGAATCCGTAGAACAAGCTCAAAAATTCAATCCCGATATTATTTTTATGGATCTCGTTATGCCTGTGATGACAGGATTTGAAGCGGTTCAAATACTACGCACACTTCCTGAATTTCAAAAGACACCCATTATTGCCAATTCAGCCAGTGTATTTGAAAGCGATCAAGAAAAAAGTCTCATCGCTGGATTTAATCTATTTATTCCCAAGCCAATCGAAGAAGATAAATTAATCAATGTATTGGTTAATAGTCTTAAATTAGAATGGATTTATGATGACATTGTAGATGAATCGACAAAGGATGAGAGCAATACCACTGAAGAGGGGGAGCTTATTCCACCGCCATTAGAAGAATTGAAGCATTTATACCAATTAGCGATGGCAGGCAAGATGCCAAAGATTCAAAAACAAGCCACCTATTTGGAAGAATTGGATAAAAAATATATCCCTTTTGCTCGTCAATTACGGGATTTAGCCAAACAATTTGAAGATGAGAAAATTCTGGAACTCATCGAACCGTATATGGAGAACAATCCATGAGTGCGACTTTGCCAGATGATTCGATTAATTCTTTTGAATATCAAGACTATACGATTTTGATTGTTGATGATAATCCGACTAATCTAAACGTTTTAGTGGATTACTTGGAAGAGTATGGCTTTGAAATTATGATTGCCAAAAGCGGTGAAATTGGACTCAAAAGAGTTAAAGTGACTAAACCTGATATTATTTTATTAGATGTCATGATGCCAGGCATAGATGGTTTTGAAACCTGTCGTCAATTAAAGGCGAATGAGGAGACTAGAGATATTCCGATTATTTTTATGACGGCCCTTGATAATGTTGAAGATAAAGTAAGGGGTTTTGAACTCGGCGCGGTTGATTATGTCACTAAACCGATAGAACAAAAAGAGGTTTTAGCGCGTATCAATACGCATCTCAGCATTCGAGATTTGACCTATAAATTAAGGGCTAAAATAGACGAATTAACTCAGACTCGCCAAGACTTAGTACAAAGTGAAAAAATGGCTTCACTGGGTAGATTAGTTGCCGGTTTTGCTCATGAATTGAATACGCCACTTGGCATTGCCGTAGGCTCAGCTTCAAGCTTGCAAGATAATAGCAATGCGATTAATCAATTACTGGAACAAGACGAAGTTGATGAAGATGAATTGGTGGACACCTTAGACAGTATTAATAAGGCAGCTCATCTCACTTTATCTAATTTAAAGCGAGCGACGAACTTAGTCAAAAGCTTCAAACGCACAGCAGTAGATCAAGTTTCTGAAGAGGTGAGAATATTTGAAGTTAAAGAAGTCATTCAAGATACGATTACCACCTTGCATAATCGCTTCAAAACGACCGACATTGACATTTCTGTGAATTGTCCTAATGACTTAAAAGTCAAAAGTTTACCCGGAGCCTTAGAACAAATCCTGACTAACTTACTCATGAATAGCCTGATACATGGTTTTAATGAGGGCATCGATGCGGGTTTGATCAACATCAACGTGCAAATGAAGGGAGAAGATTTACATTTAGACTATTCAGATACCGGCAAAGGCATAGCCCAAGAAGACGTCGCCAAAATCTTTGAACCGTTTTTTACCACCTATCGTGCTCATGGCGGCAGTGGCTTAGGGATGTATATTTGCTATAACCTCGTGACGAGCCAATTGCAGGGTACAATCAAGTGTGAAAACCTAGCAGGAAAGGGAGTCAAATTTTCTATAAGCTATCCAATAAAGGAAAACGAGCCTCAAGCCTGAAGGTGTTGAATGTGAACAGGCCCAAGTGCAAACCTCATAAGTTAATTAAATGAATCTCTGTGGCACTCTGTGGTACTCTGTGTTCTCTGTGTTGAAAAAAAAAGCGTTGGCTATGATAGGTGGAAAGGCCTCAACTCCTTTGGTATTGAATCTACTTAAGCATTAAAAAAGGATAAAAAATGACACGATGTGAATGGGCGAATGCCAGCCCCCTTGAACAGGCATACCATGATGATGAATGGGGCGTACCGGTTCATGATGATCGCTTGCTTTTTGAGTTTCTGATTTTAGAAGGCGCACAAGCGGGTTTAAGTTGGGCAACCATTTTGAAAAAACGAGAAGGCTATCGACAAGCCTTTGACAACTTTGATGCCAATAAAATGGCTCAGTATTCCGACGACAAGATAGCAGAATTGTTATCTAATCCGGCTATCGTGAGAAATCAACTCAAAATCAAATCAGCCATTAATAATGCCAAAGCCTTTTTAGCAGTTCAGGCAGAATTTGGTCAATTTGACACTTATATCTGGCGCTTTGTTTCTGGCGAAACGCAACACAATGCGTGGCAGGATTTATTAGAAATACCCACCAGAACCCCAAAATCGGATAAAATGAGCAAAGAGTTAAAAAAACGTGGCTTTAACTTTGTCGGCACCACGATTTGTTATGCGTTTATGCAAGCCGTCGGCATGGTGAATGATCATACGGTTGATTGTTTTAAATACAAATAAATTTTTCCTCAACCGCCTCGGCAATGGCATCTCGTATAGGGCATACACGCAGGTATGCCCCTACAAAACACAACGTATTCAAGACTATTATTTGTATACCAGAAGAACTCATAGGAGAATGATAATGACATGGACTGATCCTATTATTGAAGAACTCCATCAAATCCGTGAAGCACACGCGGCGAAATTCAATTACGATATAGAAGCGATAGTGAAAGATTTTCAGGAAAAGCAAAAATCTCGCGGTAAACCTATCGTTTCGTTTGTAGATAAAGGCAAACAAAAGACCAATAAACGGTTGTCATAGACACTTGCCTATTTTCTGATTTATTATTAGTCCCAATTTCTTGAATCTAGTGCATTCGATCTAAAATACCAATACTATGAGAAGAGTGCTCGTTTCACAGTGCTATGAATATTTTCGCTAGAATGCACTAGCCAGGTGGTAGTCTGAACATTTCCGCTATCCGACACGAGTCGGATAGCATAATCAAAGTTTAATCATTACAATCCTTGTCAGGTGGGCTAAAAGCTGGGGTGTTAAATATAAACACATTTCTTGGTTGATTTTTCACCCTATTTTTATTCCTTCTGGGGGGGGATGGTGGGCAAACGGGCGGTGAAATCTGGGTTTATATTGAGTTCATTGCGGCCCGTTTACCCACCCTACAAATCAAGTGTGAAAAAAAAGTCATCCCGTACCTGAAATTTAACACCCCAGCTAAAAGACCACATGACAGGAAAAGATACTCAAACCTACCCTTGTTTTACAGAACGCAATATCGCTGGGCCCCCTTCTTCCAATTCTATTATTTTTTTGGAGAAGCTTGTCAATGCTTGGGTATTTGAACTGAAATAGAGCGTATTATCATGAACGGAGAAAGCGAGGGAGCTACCTCATTCCAATATCGATAAATCTTGAAGGCCCGAATTTCGTTCCAAATTTATTTTGCTTCGCTGCGAATTTCGTTCCAAATTTATTTTGCTTCGCTGCGAATTTCGTTCCAAATTTATTTTGCGAAGGCCCTAATATTTGGTGAGACAGAAGCAGACGCGATCCGGCATAAATCCTTTTCGTTCAAACACTCATTACAGGAAATTTGAATATGTTATTAATCAATGTTGGCATAATGGCCAGTCTTTATATTGGAGCCAGGTTATTTGAACATCACAGCGATAAAAAATCGATCATCCAGAAAATGAGTGGAGACGCACGGCAGTGCGTCTCTACAGAAAACACGGGTATTGAGAAAGCGCATGATCATCTTTTTAAAGTGAGTAGCGCAGCTATGGGGTTATCGGTAATCAGTTATCTTTACCCCCCTTTAAGGCTGTTAAATATCGCTGTGATTGCTTATATCACCTTTCCTATTTTGAAACAGGCTGAAAAATCGTTGTTGGAGAAACGGCGTATCAAGAATGATTTGCTGACTTCTCTTGTTAGTATTCTGTCCATTGGCATGGGTCAGTATTTTGCCGCCTCCCTTCAAGCATGGTCTTATCACTTTGGTGGCAAAATGGTGAACAAAAGTCAAGATACTTCTACCCAAATGCTCACCAATGTCTTTGAACAACAACCCAGCAAGGTATGGGTTTTAAAAGACAGGCAGGAAATCGAAACGCCCCTAGAATCGCTTAATGTTGATGATATTGTCGTTGTCAAGGCAGGTGAAATCGTACCCATTGATGGCACCATCAGCGAGGGTATGGCCATGATTGATCAACATGCTTTGACTGGTGAAGATATGCCAGCTGAAAAAGCTATTGGAGATCAAGTGTTTGCAGCCACAATCGTCATCAGCGGCTGTGTTTATATCAAAGTTGAAAAAACGGGAGTTGAAACCACTGTTGCTAAACTCGGCGAGATATTGAGTCACACGGCCTATTTTAAAACCAGTCTTCAATTGAAGGGAGAAAAATGGGCGGATAAAGTGGCTACGCCTTTGATCAGTGTGAGTGCCTTAGCTTCACCCCTCTTAGGTGCGTCATCAGCAACCGCTATCCTGTACAGTGCGCCGAGTAATACGATTAGAATAATGACTTCACTTCAGACGTTTAACCATCTTTCCTTGATATCGAATAAGGGGATTTTAATCAAAGATGGACGCGCGCTAGAAGAATTAACTCCGATCGATACTGTACTGTTCGATAAAACGGGGACTTTGACGACTGGAGAGCCCGAAGTGGGAGAAATCATTCGCTGTGACGACATAGGAGAAGATGAAATCTTAAGCTATGGTGCCGCTGCGGAACAGAGACTCACGCATCCCATAGCCCGTGCCATTGTTAAAAAGGCTAAGGAGCAGCATCTCAATTTGCCTGATATATCCGATGCGAACTACAAAATCGGTTATGGTGTGACAGTCAGTTTTAACAATCAGATCATTAAAGTGGGAAGTGCTCGCTTTATGACTATGGAAGGGATCACGCTGCCATCAACAATAGAAGAAGCAATCAGACATTCACAGGAAGAAGGAGATTCCTTAGTCATGGTGGCTATCAACGATCAAATCAAAGGGGCAATTGAAATGCAGGCTCAAGTACGCCCCGAAGTGGAACAGATTATCAAAGGTTTACGACAGCGTGGCATCCAACAGATTGCCATTGTTTCCGGCGATCATAAACAGCCTACCCAAAAGTTGGCAGAAAAACTGGGCATGGATAACTATTTTTATGAAGTGCTTCCCCAAGACAAGGCCAGTCTAGTTGAGCAACTTCAAAAAGCGGGTCATAAAGTTTGTTTTGTCGGAGATGGGATCAATGATGCGATTGCCATGAAAAAGGCGAATGTGTCTATTTCATTACGGGGTGCCTCATCCATTGCCACTGATATGGCTCAAGTGGTGTTAATGGACGGTACGCTGTCTCGCCTTTGCGATATTTTTGACATTTCAAAACAATTGAATGCCAACTTAGAACACAGTTTATTGTTTTGGGCCGGATACGGGGTATTTAATATCACCACAGCTTCTTTATTACGTTTCGGCATTTTGCAATCAACAATTGTTCTTGGCATTGTTTTTGGGCTTGGAATCGGTCATGCGATGCTCCCCTTAAGACAACTTGAACAAGAAAAAGGGAAATCTGATTGACACAATATCGGGCGTATTTCTAAAAAAAGGTCATCAAATTGGGCCCAAGCAAAATAAATTTTGCACTCCAAATTGGGCAGAAGCAAAATAAATTTGGAACGAAAAGCCTTCGCAAAATAAATTTTTAACGAAAATCAGGCCTTCAAGATTTATCAATATGACCATTTTTTTAATGCGCCTTTTAGATCTACTGATAATAAATCAAGCCCTGATTTGGAGCACTGGCTCCCATCCAACCGTTTTTTGGGTATAATTGGGTGTAATTGGGTGTATTATTAGAAACTATTCTTATCCTTTCTTATAAACAATCCTTGTAGTTATAATTCGGCAGTGCTGCATAAAGGTGATGAAAGTCTCACCCTACTTTGCAGCACGACTTTTAAAAAATATTTAATAATTTCAATGCGATAATTAATAGAGCGACTAATAGCACAAATCGAATCATTTTCTCGCCTTTTTTCACGGAGAGTTGGGCTGCCCACCAGCCGCCAAATGCGTTGCCAGCGGCTAAACTTAAACCTAATACCCAATCAACATTCCCACTCCAAATAAAAATGCCTAAAGCAGGTACGGTGTAAATAAAAACGATGAAGACTTTGTGCATATTCACAACGACTAAATGACACCTGACTAAGTGAAACAAGGCAGCCATTAATAAAAAACCAACTCCGACTTGAATAAAGCCGCCATAAAACCCTATTCCTAACATCGCCGGATAAACTAACCATTTTCGCGTTTTACCCTCTTCCAGTAAGGGTATTATTCGTTTTTCAGGTGCGAATATCATAGACAAAACGACAGCAATCAAGACGACGGCTAAAATACGTTCAAACCACTGTTCATCTATTTTAATCGCGACAATCGCGCCAATAATGCCACCCGGTATCGTCCAAAGTGCCAATTTCAAACTGGTTTCAAACTCATGAAGCTTTTGTTGGCGAAAAGATAATATTGCAAAAATATTTTGGATTAAAATGGCAACGCGATTCGTGCCATTAGCTAATGCGCTATCTAATCCTAAAAAAATCAAAGCGGGCAACGTTAAAGCTGAACCCCCACCGGCCATGACATTCAACATCCCAGCAACGCTTCCAATTGCAAATAGCATTAAACTTGATAAGTATTCCATTCATTTAACCTGATAATTTATTTTGCGAGATTGGAGTACAAAATTTATTTTGCGAGATTTTCGTTCCAAATTTATTTTGCGAGATTTTCGTTCCAAATTTATTTTGCGAATGAATATTTAACCGTATTCAGTATATAATACAAAAAGATTTTGATAACTGATAACTGATAACTGATAACTGATAAAAATGAGGTTAAAATGAAAGCGCAAAGCGCCAATACAACGATTCCTTCTGATGAGAAGGCTTCTCAAAACGATTTTATTCGTCAAATTATCGCTGATGACGTAAAAGCGAATAAACACGATGGCCAGGTAGTGACTCGTTTTCCGCCTGAGCCTAATGGTTATTTGCATATCGGTCATGCTAAATCGATTTGTTTAAATTTTGGTATTGCTACCGAACAACCTGGCAGACATTGTTATCTCCGTTTTGATGATACCAATCCCAGTAAAGAGGATATGGAATATGTCGAATCAATTCAAACGGATGTGCGTTGGCTCGGCTATGATTGGGGAGATCGATTACGTCATTCGTCGGATTATTTTGAACAACTGCATGAATATGCCATCGCCTTGATCAAAATGGGTAAGGCCTACGTTTGTAGCTTAACCAGCGAACAAATCAAAGATTATCGGGGTACTTTGCGTGAACCGGGTAAAAATAGCCCTTATCGTGAACGTGCTGTTGCCGAAAATCTGGCCTTATTTGAACGCATGAAGGCGGGAGAATTTGGCGAAGGTGAACAGGTTTTACGCGCTAAAATTGATATGGCTTCGCCTAATCTGAATATGCGCGATCCCGTGATTTATCGCATTAAACACTTGCCGCACCAAATGACGGGCGATAAGTGGTGTATTTATCCCATGTATGATTTTACCCATTGCCTGTCAGATGCGATTGAAGGCATTACGCATTCACTGTGTACTTTGGAATTTGAAGATCATCGCCCATTATATGATTGGATATTGGATACCTTAGAAACGCCGTGTCATCCGCAACAAATCGAATTTGCCCGCTTATCGCTGAATTATACCGTGATGAGTAAGCGGAAATTACAAGAATTAGTTGAAAATAACCATGTCAGCGGTTGGGATGATCCCCGTATGCCCTCCTTGAGTGGGATGCGAAGACGGGGTTATACACCTGAATCCATTAGAGATTTCTGTGATCGCATTGGTATCACTCGAAAAAATACCCAGATTGAAATGGGGGTATTGGAAAACTGCATTCGCAGTGATTTAGAAACCAAAACGGCTAGAGTGATGGCCGTATTGAAACCCTTACGTGTGGTGATTGACAATTATCCAAAAGATCAAGTGGAACAGTTAGAAGCCCCTTATCATCCGACTGATCCGAATTTCGGTTCTCGTCAACTGCCTTTTTCACGGGTTTTATATATTGAACAGGATGATTTTCGGGAAGTCGCGCCGAAAAAATTCTTCCGTTTAGCGCCAGGGCGCGAAGTGAGATTACGTTATGGTTATTTCATCACTTGTCAAGACGTGCTTAAAGATAAAAACGGTGATGTCGCTGAATTACGGTGTACTTATGATCCTGAAACGCGCGGCGGCGCAACGCCGCCAGATGGCCGTAAAGTGAAGGGCACCTTACATTGGGTTTCAGCCACTCATGCCATCACGGCTGAAGTGCGCCTCTATGATCGTTTATTTAATCAAGCCGAACCGGGTGCTGATGGCAGCGATTTTAAAACGGCCCTCAATCCCAATTCGATTGAAACGATATCCGATGCCAAGCTTGAACCCAGTTTAGCTCAGGCAACGGATCGTTATCAATTTGAAAGACTGGGTTACTTTTGCGTTGATAATGTCGAGAGTTCGCCTGAAGCTTTGGTATTTAATCGTATTGTCACATTACGTGATTCTTGGGCGAAAATTGAGAAGGCGAATGTTTAATTTTACTAGGGCAACTCCCAAGCACTGTGGGTAGTTGAATGGAATGGGATTGATTCATACATAAGAGCAACTTTACGGATTGCCTCCACAGGTTGTGTTAAATGTAGGGGCAATCCCTAGTGCCCTTGTGTCAAGCTTTACAACGAAACGAGCCAAGTGCCTACAAACGAGAAATATTCAATAATGCCAAAAGGTGAACTGTCTGGTAGTCAAACGAAAATACAAGGAAGTCAAGAAAATAAACGTTCTCTCCAACGTGAAAATGAATCTGCAAATACACTGGTTGAAAACGGATATAATGTTGAACAAAACCCCTCAACCCAAACAACCGATAATGTGAGAGAAGGGGCACAACCTGATTATCGTATCAATGGTGAAATATTCGATAACTATGCCCCAAATTACCAAGCAGAAGTTGAACAAATCCGTAATCAAATATCTAGAAAAGTTAAAAGAAAACAAACCTATAAAGTGGTTCTCAATCTGGATGATAGCGCCGTTCCTATAAGCGATATCAAAACGATGTTCACAATCAGAAAACCAGTACCAAACCTCCAACAATTGATTATTATAAAAAAAGGACAACTTATTGAAATGAATTTGACCAACAATGCTGGAGATATTTGATGGCAATTGAATACACCTTAATGATTGACAGCCAGCTGAATTTGACACAAGCAACGCATTTTCTGTCTAATCGAAAAGACATTGAAATTCAGTCGGATGACTTAAAAGCCCCAGGTATGACGATTAACATTGAACGGGCTGATCAAGAAGATCAAACGTTTGTACAAGAACACTTTTTTTTTACGCCGCGTCTCGCCTTGTTTTTTGTTCAAGATAAGTTGGCTGATTTTAAATTAGCACATAGCACCCTGATTCAAATCACCATCGCCTTATTAAATCAGGGTGATGGCGATGCCATACTTGATTTTAATGGTGATACGATTTTGTTTAGACGAATTAAGCATCAATTATTTCTTTATCAAGATGATCCAGACTTTTGGAAACCGTTTTTACTGAATTGGATACCTCAACCTTATGAATTAGCGTTGACGACTCAAAGGGAAAATGCCCAAGTGCCCGTGATGACAAATGAATCTACGCCGTGCGATCACCCAGCTACTCACAAAAATCGCCTTATTCATCTTGAACCAGCGGTGGCTCAATTTATTGCTCAAATTGCGAACAACAAACATAAGAGTATGGACGAAATTGTGAATGCGTGGCTCAAAAAGGATATAGGGAACTGCCAATCACTTGATTTTGAAAAGTCGTTGTCTCCCAGTTGAGACGCATGGACTCTAAGTTGATTCTAAAAAATGAGGTTTAATAACTTTATACCGGACACGGGCATCATTTTAATTTTTATAAGAGCATCATTTTGACAAGACATCGAATCGTTTACGCCGTACTTTTGGTTATTGTGATAGCGTTTGGGCTCGCTTCGCGCCACTATTCTGATATATTGCCTTATTTTATTGCAACCTATGCCGGCGATACGTTATGGGCATTAATGGTATTTCTTTTGATTGGTTTTGTGTTCCCTGCGTTTTCAACGCTAAAAGTCGCCACGATGGCATTGATTTTTTCATTTAGCATTGAATTAACTCAACTGTATCACGCGCCTTGGATTGATGAACTACGTCAATATCGCCTCGTTGCTTTAGTCATTGGACACGGTTTTTTGTGGACAGATTGGCTATGTTATAGCGTTGGTGTCATGATAGGCGTTGTAGGTGAAAGAGTATTGGGTATTGCAAGCAATTGACTCGCCTTTTTCTTATCCGAGCTATAATCCAATGCCGTTAGAATCACAAACTGGTTTTCCGGATCCGTGATCCGATATCGGAGAATTTTCAAAGCCTTGAGTTGATGCCGAGGAAATTTAAACTTTTCAATGATGAGCATTACTTGTTCTGATGTAAAACTATTACGATAAGCAGCCAATTCGACAAGATAAAATTGTTCTTTCGGAAATTTCTGTTCGCTAAGCGCGTCTAGCAAATTCAAAAAAGGGGCAGGTTTCATTAAAGCCGGCAATTCTGTCTCTGTTTCCGATGAGGCTGCGAGTGTCGCTTCCACATCTTCTGGTTGCTTCAGTATAAAACGAGCTTTCTTTTGATATTTTGAAAAACGGAAGGCTTCGACAATTTGAAAACTATTGCCTATATCATCAATTCGAGAACGGAGTATTTCAAGTACACGCAATTGTTCTTTGACAAAGCTTAGTTTTTCAAAGAGTTGTATGACTTGATCGCAAGTAAAAGTATTCTTGGCAGCGGCCGTTTTTATCAAGGCAATCTGCTCCTTTGGAGAATTGGCTTCATCCAAGGTTTTTAATAAACTCGGAAAATCTAATTGAGTCATATTTACTTTCTCCGTAGTTAATACATTAGTACAACGGATTAGCGGAATAAACGGATTAGTTTGTTGCTCGCATTGAGGAAAGAAGTTGATTCCGTTAATCCGTTGTACTGATTAATTAAAAAATCCGTTAATTCCGATAATCCGTTGTACTCTATCCGTTGTACTTATCATCAAGGAAAAATAAATGAGTTTAGATCAAAATTGGTTTACTGAACAAGCATCAGCAACTGACTGCGCTTTTTCGTTACATATCAAGAAAAAATTACACGAAGAAGAAACCCCTTTTCAGAAGATTGCCATCTATGAAACAACAGAATTTGGCAATTTGATGACACTTGATGAGCTGATAATGCTCACTGATCGTGATAACTTTATTTATCATGAAATGATGTCTCATCCCGTGCTATTTATGCATCCCAATCCGCTCAAAATCGTGATTATTGGAGGCGGAGATTGTGGCACATTGCACGAAGTCTTAAAACATACCACAATTGAAAAAGTGATAGAAGTTGAAATTGACGAGCGCGTCACTCGCCTCTCCGAGCAGTATTTTCCAAGCCTCTGCGAATCAAACAATGATCCACGCGCAGAATTTTGTTTTCAAGACGGCATTGACTGGATGGCAACGGCTGAAGAAAACAGTATTGATGTCATCATTGTCGATAGCACCGATCCATTAGGGCCAGGAGAAGGTTTATTTACCGTCGAATTTTACCGTGATTGTTGGCGCGTGTTGACACCAGAAGGCCTGTTAGTACAACAAAGCGAATCACCCCTACTACATTTATCGCTATTACAATCTATACACTACGGCATGCGTCAAGCGGGTTTTAAGACGACACGCTCTTTACAGTTTCCGCAATGTGTTTATCCATCAGGCTGGTGGACAGCCACAATCGCAGGAAATGGTGATTTAACCCAATTCAGGGAAGAAGCCGCCCGCAATAAATCCTTTAAAACGCGCTATTATAACCCCGAAATTCAAAAAGCCAGTTTTGCACTGCCCAATTTGTTACTCGAAGGGTTGCCTGATTAATCTGATCGTAGGGGCGAACCTGCGTGTTCGCCCCTTGGTGTTACCCCCTTCTGTTGCCATTGATATCGATCTCATGAAAACAAACTACAAGGATTTGATATAACAAAGGATAAACCCATAATAATTATATGTATTTTTATAATCGCTACAATACCACCAACTACTTAGATTTGAGATAAATTATTGTAATTGAAAGAGAAAAATATCTATCCTTTCTTGAATCCTTGTCGTTTGAAGGTGTTAGTGTTTATCCTGTACCAAATAAACCCTTGTAGTTTGAAAATATTAGGGTTTATCCTTTCTTATACCAAATCCTTGTAGTTCTTTGGTGAGTCATAGATATGCGGAAACTTTGTTTAGAAAAACGATGTTGTCATTAGATTTTTAAGAAATAAACGCGCTTTGACGCTAAAGACGCTAAAGACGCTAAAGACGCTAAAGATGTTTTGTTTGTCAAGAGAATATTGGAATCTTTGCGTCTCTTGCGTTAAAACGACACTAAAAAACATTTCTTCAATATTTTGTTCAAAAAGTTTTGCGCGCAAAACGGGTTCAAGTGAAATTGTTAATTGAGATTTAACACCCCCAGATTGGGCCCAAGGCTTGGAAGTTCCGTGCTAACATCAGTCGGTAATAAAATGATCAAACAATACATAAATGTATTTGAACAAGCTGAAAAACATCAAGAAGAAAAACAGATGAAGTTAATTTGTTATGCTTGCGAAAATGATGAAGTGCCCTTTTTAGAATACATGGAAAAGTATAAACTTGAGAGTACGGATTCTGATTTTGAAGTAGAGGATAAAGTGAAACATATCTTACACATCAAAGATGTACTGATTTATCTGCTTCAACATAAAGGAAGTTACAACATTTCTATTACAGAACAATATAAAGGCAGAGAAATCGGTATTTTAAAAATTCAAGAAAGTGAGGTTTTGGTGAGAATTGGTTTTTATACCAAAGTAGGGGAAGAAATTATTTTACTGGATGCGTTTGATAAACCTAAAAAATAGGGGAACAAAGCGAAATGAAAAGAAGTCAACAAGATGATTCAAGAGGCATTAGACACTTTTGAAGCTTACAAAGATGACTACCTAAAAAACCGAAAATTTGTTCCCATTCCTTTTGAAGTATGAAAGCGATCAGTTAGGAGTTGAGTGATGAAAAAATATATCAATGTGTTTGAACAAGCGGAAAAACACCCAAAAGCTAAACAGTTTCACGAAGAAAACTTCGCACGTATCAGGCTTGCAGAAGCCATTCATCGTGAACGTCTGGCTCAAAACCTCACAATGGAGGAATTGGCTGAAAAGGCTTATCTCACGCCTGCCTTGGTGAGTAGTATTGAAAATGCACAAATTTCAACAGGCATTGAGATCATCTTTAGAATTTTTAAAGCATTGGGTAAACAGAAGATTGAGTTGCAGTGTGTATAAAAAATTTCCTAAACTGGACGTTCATCGTTATAGCCCACTTGTAGTGGGTAGTAAGATGTTGAACATGATTTATTAATCAGC
>QNEL01000027.1 GCA_003645185.1 Candidatus Parabeggiatoa sp. nov. 3 | reverse complement strand
CGGTGTATATTGAAACCACACTGTGGTATTGCCATCCTTCCCGCATTTTGAAGGGGGTTCTTTTAGTTCAGTGCTGGCTTTTGTGGTTTCTTGAGTATACGAAAAAGTTTCTCCACCGATATCAATTGCGCCTGATAAGTCATCGTTGTCTAACGATTCCAGTGCTTTGGCATTAAAGTTTAAGGTGCCAGTTTCTTTATTAAAACCGGTAACACTGATAAAGTATCGGGTATTTTTTTGGAGTGTTGTATTGATTTGGGAATGTTGTGTCGTCTGAAGACTATTGTCGTTACAGGCGATTTCAGTCAGTGGATGTTCATCGCCGCTCCAAATGGCGAGTACAGTATCATAATCTGAACCCAAGGTGTCGAAGACAACATTTTCATCTTTTTTCGGTGTATATTGATACCAAACGCTGCCTTCACTGAAGGTGCAAGGTGGGAAAACTTCAGAGGCTTCTGTTGTTGCATCAATCGTTTTTTGAGTATGACTATAAGGCAAAACGATTTTAAGGGCATTGGCTAAATCGTCATTAGCTGGCGGTGCAGCATAAACTGGTGAGACGAGTAGTAGCCCTAATAAAACAGTGAATAATTTGTGTTTCATGACTTTTTTCCCAAAAAAAAACGGGGCTCAGTATGGTATTGATTTGATTAAGTGTGAAGAAAAAAGGATTCATAAAACTTAAAAAAATCAACACCGTCTGTAGCCCCGTTTGAGTGAATGATATCGCCCATAAACATTTTTAACCGTAGGGTGGGCAAGTGGGCCTCACTAATCTGAGGGTTTATTCAAGCAACCCACTTACTCACCACTATTGGTAGATGACTCACTGGTCAAAAATGTTTTGGGCATCGACAACTTATTTAAGGCTCCATGTTTGCTTGAGGGCCTAAGTTTGTTGGTAGAACACAATCGTTCGGCCAAGTAATGGCTTCAATATCATAGTAGGCTGGCGTTTCAACCTCCATATCTAACACGGGCGGACAATAATCGCCTTCCTTGATTTTCCAGCCATAGATATTTAAGTCACTACGCTTGTTCATTGCGAACAACAAAACGTTGCCTTTTGCCATATCCAGTGCTTCCACCTGCCCGGGCAGTTTGCCACAAATAATCCTCACATTCTGTGGCACCATGGCAGCATCAAAATCCGATGCTGCCCAAAGGTCAGTATTGGCCGCTGCGTATAACACCTTACCTTCGTTATCCCAAGTCAGTGCCTCAACTGCGGCCTTTGACTCAAGCACTGGAGTACCTTTACCCGTTCCTAAGTCAATTGTCAACATGCCTTCTCTATCAGCCCATGCCCACAATACACCCGTCCTAGGATTGAAAGAAATACCAGACACTTCACCGAATCCGGTTGAACCAATGGAGGTTATATAGCCGGTATTAGGATTTACCTCATACAGATGACCATGTGGATGTCTTTCACAGCTTGCAGGATCCTCCTCAGGATTCTTACAACCTGGATCGTCACCTGACGTGGCATACAATTTGCCTGTCTTGGGATCCATATCCAATCCTTCGATATCGCGTCCCTCATACATAGGCCCTAGTGGCGTGGTTTCGCGCGTATTGGGATTAATGTTAAAGAACTGGGTATCGTTCAACTTCTGATCATGTAAAGCGTAGAATTGAGGATTTGGACACAACTCGTTTGGAGGATCTAGCTTATGAAATCCAAAATCTACCGTCAGATTTGTGCGTTCCACCTCATCCATTGGATCAGAAGGTTCACTCAGCGTCACAGCTAAGCTCACGACACCGTTATCTGTTCTACTGTTACCATTGTCATCGTGATCTACAGCAGGATCAGGATCAGGCGCACCCATGCTGCTGATCAAATCAGCTAACGGCTTACCCGCCGAGAAATTACTGGGATCAATTTGAACGATATAGTCACCCTCTGGCAATTCCTTAAACAGGTAAAAACCGGGAACACCCTCGTCAGTATAGGTATCCATACTAGTCACTTGCTTATCCACATCCGGCGTAAACTCTCCATTCTCATCATCATCCCAATACAGGTTGAGCTTAACAGCATTAATTCCCTTTTCGCCAGCATCATAAGTGCTGTTTCTATTCTCATCCAACCAGACACGGTTACCTAATGCGAGAACACTTGGCTTTTTGATTATGCCGGCATCCCAACTGCGATCAAAATCGCCCATCTCTAGCGAGATTATTTCCGTCACACCATCATTGCCTGGATCAGAATCAGTCGGATCGGATGTACCAGTCGCACCTTGAATAGTGAATCCGTTGGCATTTCGAGGTAAATCACTAAACTTGACGAAGTATTGCCCAGACTTAATGTTATCTTCAAACAGATAGTAACCCGGATGCCCATCATGGTTGTTTTTCGTGAACGTAGCCGCAATCACTTTATCTGCTGCTATGTTTGCAACCCCATCACCGTCATCTTCGTATAAGGTTACCTGTACATCATTTATACCATTATCAGCACTTTCATTTTGCTCGCCATCTCCATTGCGATCAAACCACACGTAGTTACCCAATGCAGCCGTGCCTTTTTCTATCAATCCCATATCCCAACGACGATCATGTTGCAGATTTTTCAAGAAAATGACTGGAGTCTTATGAGTTTCAGGATCAACATCAGAATCATTACTATCAGTATCGTCATCGCCAGTATCTTGATTCATCGGCGAAATTTTATAACCGACAGGGGGGTAGAACTTCAAAAGATAATTCCCTTCGATTAAGAACGAGAAGATATAATAACCCGGATTCCCGTCTTCATCATCGGCTGTAAGCACAAATCTGTCATACACAAGCTCACCGTTTGAGGCTTGCTTGTATAAATCAACTCGCACGTTATTGAGTCCGGTTTCTGGGTCATCTTGGGTACCATTCTGGATACCATCCTCATTCGCATCAATCCAAACATAGTCTCCTAAAACAGCCGGCTCAAAGTCATCCACTTCAATACCCACTTTAATCGGCTCTGAAGGTAGCAATTGCGTACCACTATCTACGCGGGTAGCGACATAACCAAAGGAATTCCACGCTATCGTTCCTACTGGGGCGTTGATTGGGGCATACATGGGCCAAGTTAATACTAATTTATCGCCCGACTTAACCACTCTATCACCAAAATCAAAGCGTACTGAACGCACTGTGGTAATAGGTTCTGGCAAAATTGTGGACCATGCTGGATCCTGGCATCCAGGAGGGTTACTGGGCAACACTTCAGTACGGCAAGGATTTTCCTCAGTGCTATATTTCACAATAATACCATTGCCGGCTTGTACAGCACCGATCAATTGCGGTTGCCATGCTGAATCGCGTTGTGACAAATCAATAACTCCAGTATCTGTCACAAATGGCAAAATATCGACAACCACCACATTCGTCATAGAAATATTGCCCGTATTTTCAACAATCAAGCGATAATCTAAAGTACCCGATCTTGCTGTTTTGCCCGAATCAGGATGCCGGTGATAGTCAGGATCCAATTGGCCTTTCACCCATTTGATGGATTCCATAGACGCTAGGGTACCCGCAGTAATAGTCGTGTTTTCACTTGCACAAAGCATTTGTCCCGCTTCACCGTTACCATCAAGATCATGAATATCTTCTTCCTGAGTCAGACAATTATCCCATGTAATCGTGTGAGGCTCATTTTCAGCAGTGACATAAACCTGATTAGTCACACTGCCCGGCTTTGTCGTTGATTTCAGATTTGCAACTAACTCTAAGTGAACCTGCTTCCATTGCTCAAATGAGTAAGCCGAGGCACCAGTCCAATGCCAACGTAATAGCGTTTTGCCCGTGCCATTATAATTCGGCTTTATCTCAAGCTGTGGTTTTGGCGCTGCTCTCGGCTTGTTGAGGATACGCCAAGATTCAAATTCCAAATCAGGATTCAACCAATCCAAAATGCTGGGATTAAGCAGCTCCCCCACTTTCTTATTCGTCAACTCGATTTTGTATGTGACAGGATCACCCGGGGTAATCGTAGAGGCACTTGTGACGGTTTTAACCAACTTTGGGCCCGCTGTCGCGAACACAATATCCGTTGTCTTACGACTAGATTGAGTCTTGTTGTCATTCTCCTGATATTCAGCGATAGCCGTGTTTTCAATCTGATCACCAATCTGAACAGGATTATTTTGACGATCCGTTGTCAGCACGCTGGCCGAGAAACCATTCATCTTCACATTACTGGCGCTGGAACGGAAACCCACAGGCAGTTCATCTAATACCCAACGCAAATCGGTGATGTATTCATCCGCTCCTAATCCCAAAATCGACACGTCAACAGATTGTACAGGGGGAGTATCAAACGGATTACCAGGAACCGCGATCCATTCAGTATTTCTAAGATTCGTTTTATAAGATATGCTAACTGGAAAACTACTGGCCTGTTGATTGTTTTCCCCAGCACGCAAACTCGTCACCACCATTTGACTGGGTACGGTATCCGTGATAACCACATTCTCTAGCGGTACATTACCGTCATTTTTGATGATGAAACCATAATCGATGTTTCCTTCATAGATAACCGTCTTAGGGCCTTGTTTCCAAACCGTCAATTTAGCCGTATCTGCACCGATTCCGCCACTAAATGTAGCCCCGGCATTAGTACTGTGCGTTGTTTCTTCAGACTCGCCCACTGGTGTACCATTAACCAACACCTCATTAATGATTTCACTGCCACTGGCAAAATGTTCTGACCGATATTTAACCCTAACAGATGGCTCGAAACAAACACCGACAGCCAGCGTCGTAGTCTTTCTGTTAATTTTGTTCCAAGTAATGGTCTGATTACCAGAATCATACACACCATCATCAGATGCAGAAACAAACTCAGCTTTAGGCTGTAATGTGTCAACCAACGTGACATTTTCCCAATCCAGTCGGCCGTTTGCATTTTCACTACACAGTTTAATCTTGTAGTTCGTCTCCAGATCAAGACGTGGATTGCTGTTTGTGAGGGTTTTCGTCAACGTGACCGCACTTTCAGCTTCCACCGTTACCGTTAGAGGAACACTCTGAACAGAATCAGCATTATCGCCTGACATCTCGAACTCAGTGGTAATCTCTGTACCATTTGAGGTTTGCCCGTTAACGGTTTCAACCTCAAGCATGATTACGCCAGTAGAACCCGCTGGAAGTTCATGAATAAAGTTCCACGTTACCGTGCGAGTATTAGGATCATAGACGGCAGAGGCAACATGAACACTTCCTGTCGGTGCCACTGCGGAGAATGCACCGTTTAAGGCTAGCGGTAAATCGCCGGTTACCTGAACATCGTAACAATGTTCAGTCGTACTTGCACAGCGATAGTCAAGTTGGTATTTCAACTCTTCTCCCGCCTTCACTGTTGTGGGCCCCTCAAGGGTTTGCACAATCTTCAATTCTGGCTTGGCATAAGCGTTGGCCATCATGCCTAACACCATCACTACCCCCACCAGCCAGGGGTATGAGTCAGTGCTTCGTCGCAGAAGCAAAAGGATATTTTTCATTTTTTTCCTCCATTATACGAATGGAAAAAGTGAGTGAGCTTGTCATTGTCAATCAAGTTGCCTCTCAAGATAAAAACGATTCGCTATATTGATATAATAATGGTTCATAAAAATCTCAAAAACCATTTCGTTAAACACAACACTTTATGGTTTTTAATTTAATTAATGCATTATCTAACTAAATATTCAATAACGAACCAATCTAATCTAAAAATTAGCGACAAGACAATGAGATAACTCAAGGAAGGGCATCATAGTTATCAATTAGATTTGATCATGATTTTACTAATAACAACAAATCAATTCATTCAAATCTAAATCAACTACAGATCGAAATTTTGTAGTGAAATATAGAATAATATAGAATAATTTCTATATATCCGTACAGGGGAGCGATCAACCCATTATCCCCTCGCATTTTGCGAGGAACAAGGCTAAGGGTTACTTTGCTTGAACCCATTTATTTTTTTGCCGTGGCTAACCACTTTCAAGCTTTTTGAATTGTACTTGGCCTTCTTAAAAAAAACAAAGTTTTTGTCAAGTGACAATCAATAATGAAACTTCTAATTAAAAGTCAATGCATAAGTTTACACAAAGGCTCAATATAGAAATTATTCTATATTGTCATCAAATATTGATATTTTTATCGACTATAAACAACATTATCAGATAGCATTATGCAATAGAATGTATAGCGAAAAAATATGCAATATTCATTCCATATTATGAGGATAAATCTTTGTTTTTTAATAAGATTATATATTTTAATGATAAGATTAAATACGTTTTTCGGATAAAGTCAAAAAAAGGACTTTGCCTTAAAGCGGTATTTCTTATAAAAACTACAAACCGCTCAGTTTTTCAATTTTAAGTCGCAAATTGCGAATAATGTTTATTGATTCGCAATGTGCGAATAATCTATTTCTGTAATGAGATGATGGGCAACTGAAAAATGAACAAAGACGATTCCTTCAATAAGCGGTTATTTTTTAACGCATTGATTTGATCTGATTCAATTCAAAGCAGTCGCTTATGTATTAAAGATATTCAAGATTTTAATGATTGATAATTGATAAGAGTGGTGGGCAACCCCGTTACCCACCCTATATCGTTATACTGTCCACCGTTATAATTCGAGCTTTTGCCTTTTGTAAAAATCCATTCTTTGCGGCAAGTTTTTGCGCGCAAAAATTAAGTGAAAGGTTAGTCACCACCACCTGACTTTCGCGTTGCGACAACTGATTTTCACGATTTCACGCAAAAGTACAGCGAAGCGAAACTTTATTTCACGCAAAAGTTGCGCGCAACTTTTGCGTGAGCCGAAGGCCAGCGAAGCTAAATGTGAAATAAAGTTTTTGCGCGCAAAAACTTTTGCGTGAAACGCTGTTGGCTGTTAGCAATAAAAAAGCGTAATTTATGACGATGCTAAGTATATCCCACTCTGCTTCAACAAAGCATCAATCTTTGGCTCGCGCCCCATAAATGCCCTAAACAATGCCATTGCTTCTCTTGAACCGCCTTTTTCTAAAATCGTGTGCAAAAAGGCTTGCCCTGTCGCCTTATCAAAAATCCCGTTTTCTTCAAACTGAGAAAACGCATCGGCAGATAACACTTCAGCCCATTTATAGCTGTAATAACCTGCTGCATATCCGCCTGAAAAAATATGCAAAAAGCTGTTTTGAAAACGGTTGAAAGCCGGGGGAAATAGCACGGCAACCTTTTGTCGCACACTATCCAGTAGCGTTTGAACATTGAGATCAGAGCTATATTCTGTGTGCAAGCGAAAATCAAATAGCGCAAATTCCAATTGGCGCGCCATAAATAAACCCGCTTGGAAGTTTTTCGCCGAAATCATTTTTTCAAATAACTCATCCGGTAAAGGTTCGTCGGTTTCATAGTGGGCTGCAAATAAGTCTAAAGCTTGTTTTTCCCAGCACCAATTTTCAAGAAACTGACTAGGTAATTCTACCGCATCCCACGCAACACCGTTAATGCCCGCAACAGGTGCATAATCCACTTGAGTCAATATATGGTGCAAACCATGCCCAAATTCATGAAATAGGGTTCTCACTTCTCGATGAGTGAGCAAAGCCGGTTTCTTTCCAACGGGCGGCGTAAAATTGCACGCTAAATAAGCAACCGGAATTTGTAAACCATGAGCGGTGCGGTGGCGGATAATACACTCATCCATCCAGGCACCGCCGCGTTTACCGCGTCTGGCATAACAATCCAAATAAAACTGTCCGCGTAATGTGCCCGATTCATCATAAATATCAAAGAATTGCACATCTTCATGCCAAGTGTCTACACCGTCATGTCGTTGAATGGATAAACCATATAAGCGTTGCACTACGCCAAATAAACCGGCTAACACTTTTGCCAAAGGAAAATAAGGCCGTAATGTTTCTTCAGACAGTTCATAATCATGCTGACGTAATTTCTCAGAATAATAGGGCACATCCCACATTTCCAAAGTGTCAACGCCATAATGTTGTTTAGCAAAGGCTTGTAATGCCTCAAACTCTTTTTCCGCTACCGGTTTAGCACGTTGAGTTAAATCGCTGAGAAAATCCAAAACCTGTTGAGGCGTTTCAGCCATTTTAGTGCTTAAAGAATATTCAGCATAATTGGCAAAACCCAGTAGAATAGCCAACTCATGTCGTAAGGCTAAAATCTCTTCTATAATGGGGCGATTATCCCATTGTCCGGCATTAGGGCATTGATCAGAAGCGCGAGTCATATAAGCTTGATACATTTCATAGCGCAATTCGCGCTTATCTGCGTAATTAAGAACCGGGGTATAACAAGGCAAATCTAAAGTGAATATCCAACCCGCTAAGTGTTCTTGTTCCGCATTTTGTTTGGCCAAGCTCCGCACGGAATCAGGCAAACCCGCTAACCAGGTTTCATCAGTAATGTGTTTTTTCCAAGCATGAGTCGCATCCAGTACATTTTCATGGAATTGCGTACTGAGTTGAGATAACTTTTTTTGAATCTCTTTATAACGTGCTTGTTGTTCTTTCGGTAAAGCAATGCCAGATAAGCGAAAATCACGCAATTCATTTTTGATGATTTGTTCCTGGGCTATTTCTAACAGGGCATAGTCAGGGCGAACAGCAATCGCCTGATAACCGGCAGACATGCCCTTATTTTGCCCCATTTCGCTGCGATAATCAGACAAAATGGGTAAACAGGTGTTATGAGCAGTACGCAATTCCTCAGAATCTGCCACATTATGCAAATGTTCAATAGGTGACCAAATTCGATTTAAACGATCATTTAATTCATTGAGCGGTTGAATAAAATTATCCCAGGTATAAGGGGTAGCCGTGTCAATCAAATCAGCAATTTGGGTACGATTCTCATTTAATACCTGTTCAATTGCTGGTACGATATGTTCTGGTTGAATTTGAGAAAAAGGGGGAATCCCTTGCATACTCAGTAGAGGATTGCTCATCTTTTTCAGTTATCAGTTATCAGTTATCAATTTTAGGTGGCAACGTGTTGCCACCATTCAATAATACTTATGCGCTATACGCGATTTTTGCAGGGCAACAGATTGCCCCTACCCATCCAATGGTTTGTAGGGGCAATCCGTAGCCTAAGCCCTTTATCGCTATCGGGAATTTGTACATCATTTTTGAAACAAAAAACCCGGCTCCTGCCACTTTTTTGAGAAATAAATTCTCAAATCGACACATCTAATCTAAGAGTATTATAGAACTCTTCTTTTCGCCCCCTTTCTTTTCGTCTTGAAAAAAGCTAGAAGGCGGAACGGTACCCGTCTTCTCGTAAAATTCTGCCGGAACAGTGCCGCGAGGCATTGCTCTTTCCTGTTGGCCCTCAAACGTATAGATTTCATGGCGTCGAACCGCAAATTGAACACCAGCACGGTTAAAATGAATCCAAATTTGATTCCACACGTTTGGTAAAGCATCCCACCTTTCTGAATACTTTTTGATAGAGAAGCATGGCCAATACTCGGCTGCCCATTCATTAACACCTGCAAACATGGGCCAAACGTCAACCACAACCTTAACAGACGACATCGCATCAGAGAGAAGTTTGTTGATGTACTCTGGCGGATAGCGGGGATCAACGTAAATTGAAGGCCAAAACCAAATATTTTTTTGGGTCGAATTAAAATTTTCAATTTGGGAACCCAATAAGGTGCTATTTGGCATCACCATATCTGTACCTGTGGGATTTGAAAGCCGAGTATCAAGCCAATTAATCCCCTGCACAACCAGCTCACCAGATGAGCCAACCTTGATTAAATCGCCGACGCGAAAGGGACGGCCTATTAAGATCAGGATACCACTGACAAAATTATTGACGATATTTTGTAAACCAAATCCAATACCAATACCCACGGCACCGGCAAAAACAGTCAACGTAGTGGGATCTATCCCAATGGCTTTCAATGCCATTAAAAGCCCAACGATTATGACCGCATACTGAGTAAACACCGACAGGCTATTGCGTAACCCGACATCTTTGATGCCCAAATAAACCCAGCGACTCGTGACACCGCGAGACCAACCCCCTAACCAAAAGACTACCCAGATAATCAAGATTGACAATAGCACACTCTCCACTGTAATTTTGCTATCGTCGCCCAAAGTCACTAGGGTAAACTCTAGGACTTGCTTTATGTTGTCCTGAACTGCTGTATCTGAAAGCCAACCCGTCATCCAAAATAGCGTTATTATGGCCACTATAAACAAGGTAAAACCGAGCAATTTATGCACTAAAGGAATAATGTCTTCGCTCCATAACGAACCATAACGCCCACGTTTTGAGGTAAACTTTTTCAAGAAATTCATCACGTCTGCTAACAGGCCCCGCGCAATCAACCAAGCAGTCAATACCACCACCAGTAACATCAAATTTTTGGCAACGGCCCAACCTAAGCTGATATAGCCAATGACTCCAAGTATGGCTACCGCTAGAATGCTCAAGGGGACTAATAACGTCATGAGCGTCGTGATCAAAAGCCAATAGCCTTCAATACTCTTTTGCAAAGTCGTCAACATGACCTGACGGATACGCAGAAGGGGAAACACCAGTAGGCCCAATAGGAACATAAACAAGGTATCAATCAGATCACGTACCATTAAGGAAAACTTTAACACATACCCTTCAGACTCCACATGTACCAGTGCTGTAATGGCAGTCAAGATACCGATGATAATAATCATCCAACGCAGTTGCCGATGAATTTTGATACGAGGCGGGTCAAGTTTGAATAATAATGACCGGGATAGGTTAATGAGCAGTTTACTCCCTAACCACACAAATAACAGGATAAGGGTAACCAGAAGGGTTAAATGAGTCGGTTGTATCAACCAGAGCAATAATAAGATGACACCAGCAACCGCAATACTCCCCATATTCATACGCAACAGGTGTAATCCCAGCAATAGGTACTCAACCAAATTACCGCGTTCTTCATCACGGCTTAACACATTGATTAGCCATGTCAACACTGCTCTCATAGCCTGTGTTAAAAATAACCAAATCAGTATGACAAGGCTGATAACAATCCAATCCCGCGCATTGCTTTGTTGAAAGGCTTGTACAAAGCCACGCCCTGTGAGCATAAACAGTTTCCCAAAGAGACTGGGTATCGTCTTGATTTCGTCGATTAAAGTTTGCCATTCTGCCGTGTTATCGGGCAATTGCCGTGGTCTAAAGAGGGCGCGGCGCAGTTCTTCTTGATAAGTTTTTTCGGCCAGGCCCAACAGTACTTCCGTATTAGCCAACAAGGTAGGCATTTTATCTAATTCTTGTTGCAAACTCTTTTCGAGTTTGGCTAACACTTTTTGTGCCTCTTTGTTGTATTTCGATGCCTTGCCCTTCAAATAACCACCGACTTTTTTAACCACTTTGTGTTGTTTTTTCAAAACGGCCACTTTATTTTCCAACAATTCTTGTAAAACAATGACCTCTTGTAATAAAACAACGGTTTCTTGGATCAAGCCCTGGGTATTATCAAGCTGAGTTTGAGAAAAAACTTCCGTCGTTTCTTGCTCAACTGCTGTTTTCCCTTGATCTAGTTGCCCTTGGATGTGCTTAACCTTTAATTTACGCACAACCTGCTCTGCCAGTTCATTGGCTTCTTGAATTTTGACCTTAAGCAGATAACGCTGAGCCGCATTGTCTTCTAAATCGGGCAGTTTTTCTAATTCCCAGCGTAACTCGGCTGCACGAGCAAGATGGCGTTGCCGCTCTTTTTGAATTTGGGTTTCTAACGCTTGCTTTTGACGCAATTTATGCACGATTTGCACATTATCATGCCATTCTATTGCCAGTTCTAACCGTTTTTCTGCCTGTACCAGACGTTGTTTGAGAATCTCAAGTTGTTGTTCATCCAACTCAAGTGTCTTTTCTTGCAAGTTAAGTCGGTTTTCAAACTCTAAGACGCGCTGTTGTTGTAATTTCTCCTGTTCAGGATTGGCAGCCGGTGTCTTACGGAGCGTGTCCAGCTTTTCCTGCTCTTCAGTGAGTATTTTGCGTTGCCTTTCCAAATTCGTTTCGGCACTTTGGATTTCTAAACCCATATTTTGGACATCAACATCAGTTGCATCTTTATCTAAGGCCGCTTTTTCAAACATTTTGGCCAATTTCTCAACAGGCAGTTGCGTTGCTTCCAAAGTGGCTATTTTATCAGGCAACTCTTTCTGCTTAGTCTGCAAAGCTTTGTGATTGTGTTCAAGGCCCACTTCTGCCTTAACCATCACCATTTCCCGTTCTTTAATCCGCAGCTGTTGAGGTAAAGTTTGCAACTGACTATGCCATTGCATAGCGAGAATGGCTTGTTTAATAGCCACTTCAGTGTGTGCCTTGAGAATATCAAGATGTTGTTGTTCAAGTTCAACGGCCTGTTTGGGCAAAACCATTTCCTTCTCTACCGATGAGAGTCGCTGATTTTGAGCAACAGTTTGTACCTCACGCGGAAATTGGGTGAGTTCTTCTAACGTCGTTTGTAATTCCGTGAGACGTGAGCTTTGCTTATCCAGATTCTCTTGAACACTTTGGCGTTTTACCCGCAGATCATCAATCTTCTGGTTAGCAGTTTGCAGCTTACTAGCCGCTTCTTCCACCCTCTTTTGGGTGATCTTATCCGTTTTTTCAGCCAAGATGGCTTTTTCCTCTTGGAACGCTTGAACAGAAGCTTCCAAAGCCTTGCGAGCCTTTTCTAAGGCAGCTTGTTCCGTCGTGATCAGCGGTTTCCGTTCTTCAATCCATTGTGGCGTGATTGAGGCGATATCGGTGGTTTCGGGATTCGTCACCGGTTCCGCATTGACAGGTAAGCCAACGAGGCTATATACAAAAAGACAATACACCAAAAATTTAAATAAAGACATATTATCAAGTCTCCTAAGTGATAAAAAAAATGAGGATATTTGAAAGGGCGAACACGCAGGTTCGCCCCTACGGGCGTGATGTAGGGGCATACCTACGTGTATGCCCTTTCATCTAATCCTTTATTATAAATAATCCTTGTAGTTATAGTTGTAGTGGGAAAACAACAATGCGCTCAAGCACTATTCAGTCGTAGAGTCTTCAGACATGATTTCAACCCCAACACTGGAAATAGGCACATAATACTGTTCCATTTCTAAAATCAACACGTTGTTATCAAAATGACAATGTTTCATTTCCTTTAGCACGATACCAATGTCACCGTTTTTAGGATAAAACGACTCCCAACCGTCTTTACCCCCTTTTTCCTTCATGTCTAAACTAGGCCAAATTAAACAATCCGTGGTATTGATTAATTCGTAAATTTGCCCAACATCAGTTATTTTCGCCTTCTTTGGAGGAGGCGGTTCACTAGAAGGGGCTTGAGAATCCACTTGTTCACTAGACGATTGCTCACTAGACGATGCTTGAGATGTGGCATCGCTGCTGTCAGATGGGGAAGGCGTTTGTGAAGGTGTCGCGCTTGACGTACTACGAGTGGGGGATATTTGCGCTTCTAACTCTGCCAATTTGGCCGATTTTGGATTAACCTTGCGTAAACTCTCCAAATACCGTTTGACTTTGTTTTTTTGCCCCCTATCGAAGGCCTTTTGTGCCCATCCAGCATAACGCGCTTCGATTTCTTGTAAACCCGCCAACGCTTTGGTATTATCCGCGTCTTTTTCTAAGACTTCTTGATAACAATCAAAGGCTGTACCCCCTTTGCCGCTAGTCAAACGGTTGGCTTGAAGATGTTTTTCACACTGACGCAACAGTTGAGCAATCTCAGATGAAGAGGTACCCATTGCTTGAATAGGGATTAAGGCCATAAAAAAAATCAGTGTGTAATGCAAAAAATAACGAAACATAGTTAAAAACCTCGCTGTTTATTAATAATACTGTCCACCATTTCACTTAAGAAGTTTTTGCGCGCAAAAAAATGAAATTCACGCAAAAGTTTCGCGTGAAATGTGAAATCTAATTTGCGCTTTTGCTGAAATAAAAATCCATTTGAAATTGCAAGTTGTAGCAAAAAAGATTAGTCACCACCACCTGACTTTCTGAAGCATAAGTTTTTTAATATTATAAACGAATTAATAAATGTATTTCACGCTAAAGTTTAGCGAAGCTTCACGACGCGCGTGAAATGGTGGGTAACGTCTTTTTGTTGCCCACCATTTAAGCTAGATCTAAATAGAATTTTTACAATCTATCAATTTATTTGGTAAAAAAAAGTGGCACCACGTCAAATAATACAACAAATTGAATTTTAGATAAACGAATATCAAATCGAAATTGAATTTTATTACTGCGTGGAAATTGATTAATTTGAAATCAAGTCATCCGCAATCATTTTCAATAGAGTTTATACCGATTTAACATTATAAACGAATTAATAAATGTATTTCACGCTAAAGTTTCGCTCCGCGAAACAAAGCGCGTGAAATGGTGGGTAACGTCTTTTTGTTGCCCACCATTTAAGCTAATAGAATTTTTACAATCTATCAATTTATTTGGTAAAAAAAAGTGGCACCACCTCAAATAATACAACGAATTGAATTTTAGATAAACGAATATCAAATCAAAATTGAATTTTATTACTGCGTGGAAATTGATTAATTTGAAATCAAGTTATCCGCAATCATTTTCAATAAAGTTTATACCGATTTAACACATCTTATTGATTTTATTAAAAATTGGGTATGCGCGGGAGATTGCCCCATTGGCTGCACCGATTGGGTAATCCGACTTTCGGTTCACGCTAAAGTATAGCGAAGCTTCACTACGCGCGTGAAATAATGTTTTTGCGCGCAAAAACTTTTGCCTGAGCCGAAGGCCAGCGAAGCTAAATATCAGATATAGATTTTGTTCAAAAATACGTTCAATTGTTCATAATTTTTATAATGTTTTCTGGCCTTGGGCAATTTGGGCAACTAGACTGCGTTAGTGCATGGCACGATTTATCGCTGCCCCTTCACACAAAAGTTTTTGCGTGAAATTCAGTTTGATAATCTGACAGCAACGTTTTGAGATAGGTTTAATCAAGGCCCGTGACTTCGCCCATTCATTGGTTTGAATTGACAGAATATTAATGGTTTTTAATTCTGAAAAATTCTTAAATTCTGCAAATTCTGATTCAGACATTTTATTGAACGACGCAAAGATTGCTCTTGAGACATAGCGTCAAAGCGCGTTTATTTTTTTTTCAATCGCGAAAGCGAAACCAATCAGATGAACGAAACCCAAAAAAAAATACTCCAATTTTGCCTCGACAAAAAACGAAATATTACGGTTCATGAAATTGCACAGGTTCTCAATCTCAGTCAAACCACTGTGCATAAGTATCTGAATCAATTCAAAAAAGCGGGCAGACTGGCCCAATTTAAGATTGGAGGGCATAATGATATTAAAGAACACTATCAATTAATGAATCCCAAAAACTATTTTGATAACGCTTTATTGGTTTATAAACAAGAACAATTAATGGGTTATTTGAATTTTGAGAAGGGTTTATATCAATTTGCCTACGACACTCATTATTTGTGCCAACCAGAAGCCCTGGCTTTGTCGCCAACACTGGATTTGACTGAAACCATTTTAGAAAGTGAAATATTTCCTGTTTTTGAACAACTGATTCCAGAAGGAACGGATAGAAAAATACTGCAACAAAAAGTCGGTTCTGCTAATGATTTTGATTTATTGCCCGTTTTACAGCATATTTATGGTGATTTTCAATTTTCTAAAACGCCTCTTAAATTCGATAAGCCTTATTCTCACTCAATTCGTTATACCGATATCAAAGATAAACAGCTTGGACAAAATACTTTTCCCAATATTTTAGAAATGGCTATTGACATTGAAGACAAAATACTCTTTCCTGACAGAAATGGATTACAAGAAGTCAGCCGAATTTTGGAACCATCGGGATTATCCGGTTATCAACATAAATTGTCTATTGTCTTTAAAAACAATATCATACGGCAAGCTGAGGCTAGGGCCTATCATTTTATTAAACCGTATCATCCTAAAAAAGCGAATCCAGACGATGATTTTTATTTTCCGCATTTAGCCATTAATGAACACCTGTTTATGACTTTTGCCAAAAATGAATTAGGTTTTGAAGTGCCTTGGACAGCCATAGTCAAACGACAGACTGATCGTGAATATCATTATATTGTGAAGCGTTTTGATCGATATAACGGCTATAAATTCGCCTATTATGAATTTGCAACTTTACTCGGATTGGATAGTGAACATAAATACCATAGCAGTTCAGAAAAAATGTTTAAGCGGATTAAAGACGTGTTAACCTTACAGAAAGAACGCTTAATTCTCCTGAGCTATTATTTTTATTCGATGCTGATTGTCCATGAAGATATGCACACCAAGAATTTGTCCGTGAGAAGCGAAGGAAAAACGATTAAGATGTCACCGCTTTATGACATTGCAACGACAGCGATTTATCAAAACGTTTATGGTTATGAATCCCATTTACCCATCAATGGCAAACGCACTCAGATTCGTCCCAAAGATTTTTATGTTTTGGTGGATTTAATAGCGGTTAAGCGAAAAACGTTTAACAAAGTAGCCGCTAATATCTTATTGAATTATACCTATAAACTCCCAGAGTATTTTGATAAATTAGACAAAACCTTTCCAGAGGCTAAAGTGTATCAAAAAACGCAAGCGAATTTATCTGATAAAAAACAACGTATTACTGAATCTATTTCATTAGCGGATAAAATGAGGCAAAGTCATCAAACTCGAATAAAACAACTTGAAAAAAAGGGTTGGTATGCACAACTTGATATTCCATGCTATGTTGATTATCCGGTAGTGCAAACCAGTATCATCTCAATATGATTGTTATTTTTGGAGTCTAAAGCTAAAGTTTTCGACTCCTTGTAGTCGTTCAATGTTCATAAATGTTAGGGCGTGTTCGCCCTTGTCGTTCGCTCTTTATCTTTAATGGCCTTAAAAAGAAAAATTTGATATGAGGAATAACAATGTTAGAAATAACAGCGAATAATCTGCCAGAATACTTTCAACAAAAGGTTAATCATTGTGTTGAAAATCATGAAGTATTACAGGTCAATCGAACTGAAGGAGAATATTTTGTAGTCATCAGCGCCGAAGATTGGCGAGCTATTGAAGAAACGCTTTTCTTAAATCAAATTCCTGGATTGGTAAAGAGCATTCATCAAGCGCATCAGGAACCCTTAGAGCAAGGTACATCTTTAAAGGAGTTAAATTGGTGAACTGGACTGTCATTTTAAGTCGTCAAGCCGTCAAGGATGCGAGAAAGTTGGCGGAATCAGGTTATAAGCTTAAAGCAGAACAATTATTGAAACTGCTAGAGGTTAATCCTTATAAGACACCACCACCTTATGAAAAATTGGTTGGTAATTTGAGCGGTTTTTATTCTAGGCGTATTAGCATTCAGCATCGTTTAGTGTATAGCGTCTCAGAGGAACAAAAAACGGTACATGTTTTAAGAATGTGGACTCATTATGAATAATTTTGACACAAGATAAGGACACAAGATAATAATGCTGCTTTTCCCTTATTTGAAAGCCACAAAATCCGTTATAATCTGAATAGAGTTATAATCTATCACTGATAATTGAACATTGAAAAGATGACAACACTCAATGCTTCTGTTAAGCCAATCCAAAGCGGTTGGCGACGTTTTTTTACCTACGAAAAGGCTGCTGCACAACCTGGCCCGATTGTTTTGAAGAGGCGAAAAATCTATATTTTGCCAACTCGTTCAGGTTTATGGTTTGCCTTGGTTTTGTTTGTGATGTTGTTGGGTTCTATGAATTACAACAATAGTATGGGCTATGCGCTGACTTTTTTATTGGGGAGCATGGCTATCGTGTCTATTTTACATACGCATCGTACTTTGTTGGGATTACGCATAGAAGCGGGTAAAATGCCTCCAGTGTTTTCTGGCGAAACGGCGCAATTTCAGTTATGGCTAGATAATCGTGGACAGGCAGCCCGTTATGGTTTAGTTTGGGTGCGCGATGCGCGCGTTGATAATACGAATTGGTTGCGTGATTCTGCCCTTCAACAGATCAAGTCGAAAACGATTATAGATGTGCCGGCCGATCAACGTGTGAGTCTGATTCTACCGGTTCCAACGACGCAACGGGGCAGATTTTTTTTAGGGCGGGTAATGTTGTATACGCATTTTCCAGTGGGATTGTTTCATGCTTGGACGTTTGTACACCTTGATCTGTCTACTTTGGTTTATCCGCAGCCGCTTGGACATAAAATATTGCCTTTAGGGCTAGAAGCTGAAAACATGGGAGAGGGCCGGCCGCGTGATGGGGGCGGGGAAGATTTTATGGGGTATCGCGATTATAAACCGGGGGATTCGCCACGACATATTGATTGGAAAGCGGTGGCGCGTGAGCAAGATTGGATGATTAAACAATTTGGTGGTCTGAGTGCTGCCGAAGCGTGGCTAACTTGGGATGATGTGGCGATGCTGAACGATTTGGAAGCGGCGATATCGCAATTGTGTTTATGGATATTAGTCGCGGAAAATCAGGGCGCACTGTATGGTTTAAAAATACCCGGTTGTACGCTTGAACCCGATAGGGGTGAACAACATCGCGAGCGTTGCTTGCAAGCTTTGGCTATGTTTGAATAGAATGCTGATTTGGCTTTTGTTCATGACACCGCTGATTGACTATATAACGCAAGAGACGCAAGAGACACAAAAATCGATCTGGAAACGATTGCAAATCTCAGGAGGCTGATTATGTTAGCGGCTTTAAACAACCAAGTGGTTTTTAAAAAACTACTTTCCAACGAAGACATTCTCAAAGCCTTTATCTTCGACTTTTTGGGCATTGAGCTTCAACCAGAAACCATTGAAGTTGAAAAAAAGTTCACTCCGCCGATTGGGGGGATCGATATTTCGATTGATATTTTTGTGAATGATCCCACTCATCGCCTCGTGATTGAAATACAACGGGAACGGTATGATTATGATTTTGACCGTTTTTGGCATTATCATTTAGTTTCTCAAGTCGAATTGGCAAAAAGTTATAAAGCCTATAAGTTAGAACGTACCGTCTATACCATTGTTTGGTTTACTCGCCAAATCCGAGATAAAAGCTACCAACGTAGCTTGATAAGCACGCGCCAACTCACTGAAACCGAAAAAGGGGAAACTTTGGCGCTTTCTCCTCATAAGCTCTTTTTTCTCAATCCCTTTTATCTGAATGAACAAACGCCAAAGGGTTTGAAAGATTGGATGGAATTGGTAACCGAAAGTATTAATAATCCAGCTACACCCAATATCAATTTGAATCGGCCTATTATACAAAAGGCGGCTCAATTGATTGATGATGATGGACTGACACCGCAGGAACGGGTATCCATTATGGATGAAAAAGATTTTGATAATCTACGTCTTCGAGAACGGAAAGAAGACATGGAAAAGGGCGAACGAAACAAAGCCCTCGAAATCGCCCGCAATCTATTAGCCCAGGGTATCGAACCGATGATAGTTGCTGAAACAACGGGCCTTTCCCTAGACGATTTAGCCACTTATCAATAGGGCAATCACAAGGGATTCGCCCTACGACTGGATTGTATGCCTCAGTACAGTAGAATGCTGAATTTTTTTTCAACATGCAAGGCTTCAAGTTTTTGCGTGCAAAAACTTGAACCTATACTGCACGCGGGCACAATTTAAACTTTTAAAAGCTCTCCCAATGGCAGAAAGTACAAAGGCAAATTGATAAAAATCTTAAAACGCACAACCCTGAAGGGGTTGAATGTGAATAGCCCCAGGTGGCAACCTGGGGTTGCCAAAAGTTAAGTTTATGCCCGCGCCGAGTATAGAATAGAGCACACAGAGAACCACAGAGAACCACAGAGTATACCATTAACCATTAATCATTAACCATTAATCATTAACCATTAATGTTATTTCCTAATTTATCTGCCCTATCATGGCTAATGGCGACTTTAATTTTGGTTGTCTTGCCCCATTCGTTTCATTTGCCTTGGTGGATTTTGCCGGCTTTTTTGATATTGTTGTTATGGCGTTATGTGATAACACGACAACGCTGGCCTTTGCCCAGCTCGCGAGTACGATTTGCACTGCTCTTGCTCATGTTATTGGGTATTTTGTTGAGTTATCGGACGTTATTTGGACGCGATGCAGGTGTCGCATTGCTTGTAGTGTTATGTGCATTGAAATTGGTGGAAATGAAAAGTCTGCGTGACGCTTTATTACTTTGTTTTTTAAGCTATTTTCTCATTATCACCAATTTTTTATATTCACAATCTATCCCCACGGCATTGTACATGGGCATTGTCATGGTGGTTGCGACAGCAACGCTTATCAGTTTAACTGATAACACTCATAGTTTGTCTGTGCGGCACCGTCTGCGCTTATCGACGACTTTGCTGCTACAAGCTTTGCCCGTGATGTTAGTGTTATTTGTTTTATTCCCTAGGGTGGCTGGGCCTTTTTGGAGTTTACCTAAGGATGCCCTTACGGGTAAGACGGGTTTAAGCGATAGTATGTCATTGGGCACGATTAGCCAATTAACGCAATCAAATGAAATCGCTTTTAGGGTAGAATTTAAGGGGGCGATACCCCCACCGTCGCAACGTTATTGGCGAGGCCCTGTATTATGGCGAACAAATGGACGAGATTGGGATGGCGGTATTCAATATTATAGGCGCTTTGCTCGGGTTAATATTCATCATACGGGTCAACCTTATGATTATACAGTGACTTTAGAGCCGCATGATCAACGCTGGGTATTTGCTTTAGACTTACCTATCTTTGCTCCACACGATAGTTATGTGACACCCGATTATCAAATCTTGGCCAATTTTCCAGTACAACAACGGATGCGTTATCAAGTGCGCTCTTATACTGCGTATCAGGCCAAGATGTTCACATTTCAACAATTGAAATTCGCATTGCGTTTGCCGAAAGGCAAACATCCGCGTGCCCGTGCCTTGGCTAAAAAATGGCAGCTAGATCATCCACAGCAGCCGGAGGCGATTGTACAACGCACATTGCAATATTTTAATGAAGAGCCTTTTGTCTATACTTATACCCCTTCGTTGTTGTACTATGATCCCATTGATGAATTTTTGTTTGAAACTCGCCAAGGTTTTTGCGAACATTATGCAGCAGCCTTTACCGTCTTAATGCGAGCGGCCGGTATCCCAGCGCGGGTAGTGACTGGCTATTTGGGCGGCACTGTCAACCCTATTGGTCGTTATTTAATTGTGCGCCAGCGTGATGCCCACGCTTGGAGCGAAGTGTTTTTGGAGGATAAAGGTTGGGTGCGCGTTGATCCCACTCATGCTGTGGCACCAGAGCGAATTGATCTCGGTATTGAAACCGCATTACCTGTTGAATTTAATCCCCTTGGTTTTGAAGTCAATTGGGACAGCGATAGCACAGTTGTCAAAATGTGGCAACAAGTCCGCAATAGTTGGGATGCCATCAATCATGGCTGGAATCAATGGATACTCGGCTACGGGCCGGCACGACAAAAACAATTTTTAAGCCGTTTAGGATTAGCCGATATCAATTGGCATGGCATGACGATACTACTGGTGATTTTGATCGCCGTTTTATTGATTAGCTATAGTGCTTGGATGTTTTTACGCACAGGGCGAATTAGGCGTGATCCAGTACAACACATTTATCAACGCTTTTGCCAAAAATTGGCACGGCGGGGTTTAGCGCGCTTGCCTCACGAAGGGCCTTTGACTTATGCTAAGCGTGTCAGCGCAGCACGTCCAGAAATAGCTGCGACTGTTCAACAAATCATTGAACTGTACGTGCAAACCCGTTATCGTAGTCAGGTGCAAACACTACCACAATTACGCGCTGCGGTGCGGCGTTTTCGTCTTTAAATCGAAAAATGAGATCATTGAGATGGGTGGGCAACCAAAATACGTTATACTTAGCGCGGTCTTTTTAATGAAGATGGTGGGCAACAAAAACACGTTTCGCACCAAAAGTTTTGCGCGCAAAACTTTTGGCGCGAACCCACCCTACATTGATAATAGGTGTGCGGTGTTTTCGTGATAATAGAGATTGGTGGGTAACCAAAATACGTTATACTTAGCGCGGTATTTTTAATGAAGATGGTGGGCAACAAAAACACGTTTCGCACCAAAAGTTTTGCGCGCAAAACTTTTGGCGCGAACCCACCCTACATTGATAATAAGGTGTGCGGTGTTTTCGTCTTTAAATGAGAAATGAGATCATTGAGATCGGTGGGCAACAAAAACACGTTACCCACCCTACATTGATAATAGGTGTGCGGCGATTTCGTCTTTAAATGAGAAACGAGATCATTGAGATTGGTGGGCAACCAAAATACGTCACCCACCCTTAAATGAGAAATGAGAGCATTGAGATTGGTGGGCAACAAAAACACGTTACCCACCCTACATTTGAGATCGGTGGGCAACCAAAATAGGTTGTCCACCCTACATTGATAATAGGAGTCAAGAATGTCTGTTAAACATCCCATTATTGCCATTACCGGTTCATCTGGCGCGGGCACCACGACTGTTAAAAAAGCCTTTGAGGAAATTTATCGTCGTGGTAATTACAAAGCGACGATTGTCGAAGGGGATAGCTTCCATCGTTATGATCGCAAGGGCATGAAAAAGGCCGTTCAGGATGCCGATAAGGAAGGCAGAAACCTCAGTCACTTCGGCCCTGAAGCCAACCTATTTAATAAACTTGAGGATTTATTCCATCGCTACTCGGAAAATGGGACAGGACAAATCCGAAAATACTTGCACAACGAAGATGAGGCAGCGCCCTATAAGCAAGAACCGGGCACCTTTACACCGTGGGAAGATATTCCTTCTGACACCGATTTGTTATTTTATGAAGGTTTACATGGCGGTGTTGTGACTTCGGAAACGAATGCGGCGCAATGGGTTGATTTATTGATTGGCGTGGTGCCTAGTGTCAATTTGGAATGGATTCAGAAAATCAGCCGCGATGTGGGTGAACGTGGCTATTCCGCAGAAGCGGTGACGCATACCATTTTGCGGCGTATGCCCGATTACGTGCAATACATCACACCGCAATTTACCCATAGCCATATCAACTTTCAACGGGTGCCTCTGGTAGATACCTCTAACCCCTTTATTGCTCGCGACATTCCAAGCCCGGATGAAAGTCTGGTAGTGATTCGCTTTAACAAGTATCGTGATCAAGATTACACCTATTTGTTATCCATGATTCACGATTCATTTATGTCGCGCCCCAATACCTTAGTGGTTCCAGGTGGTAAAATGGGTTTTGCCATGCAACTCATCTTCCGCCCCATTGTCAGCGAGATGATCGAAAAACGACGTCAAACGATGGAATTTTAATTAATTCAAGAGACAAACCTGACAGGTTTTAAAAACCTGTCAGGTTTAATAGTTTAATTTTAATTATACTGCACGCGGGCACAATTTAAACTTTTAAAAGCTTTCCCGATGGCATAAAGTACAAAGGCAAATCAATCAGAAAAAGATTAAAAAGCACAACCCCGTAGGGGTTTACAGGCTAAAATTTCGCGGAGCGAAATTTTAGCCTGAAAATGTGAATAGCCCCAGGTGGCAACCTGGGGTTGCCAAAAGTTAAGTTTAAAAAGCACAACCCCGTAGGGGTTGAATGTGAATAGCCCCAGGTGGCAACCTGGGGTTGCCAAAAGTTAAGTTTATTCCCGCGCCGAGTATAATTCAAGGGACAAACCTGACAGGTTTTAAAAACCTGTCAGGTTTAATAGTTTAATTGTTCAAAACCATTCTCAGTGAACCGGGATGTGGTTTCTGAGGGAAAAAAGCATATTGATATTCAAATCGCCCTATCACCCAATCGCCCTGCTGTTTGATAAGCGTGACGATGGCAACAAACTGCCCACCCTGAAAACTCGCCTGTACCTTGTAGCGAGCCACGAGTTGCCACCAAGCACGAGGAGACTGAAAGACAGCGCCGTAGGCACCATGATAATTTAATAATTCCCCTAAACGTATGAAAACCACATTGATATTCTCCAATTCTTCTTTTGTTAGGTTTTGTCGCAATTCATCGCTTGTATACCTCATAAAATCCTGATTATCCCATTCGACAAACAAACCTAACATTGTCGTATTAACAAATCCCCTCGCATCAACGTTCATTTGCTGTAAGCTAAAAATAGCATATCCCACCACTAAACTAATAGAAACAAGTAGCAAGATAAGAAAACCGTGTAAGGTAGTAAATAAGCTATGAAATACTGTGTTTAAGTGCATAGAGATTGAAGAGTTCATTATAACCATTCTGATTTAATGTTATTAACAATAAACGTACAGACTTGTATTTTCAACTCTGTGTTCCTCTGTGTTTCTCTGTGTTCTCTGTGTTGAATCTTTTAACCATGTCAGGCAATTCATTCGGAAAACTCTTTACTGTCACCACATTTGGAGAAAGTCATGGGCCCGCTATTGGCGGGATTGTAGATGGCTGCCCACCCAATTTACCCTTAACCGCTTCCGATTTACAAATTGATTTAGATCGGCGTAAACCAGGCACCTCTCGACATACCACACAACGCCATGAAGCAGATCAAGTTCAAATACAATCAGGCGTTTTTGAAGGCAAAACAACAGGTTGCCCGATTGGGCTATTGATTGAAAATACCGATCAACGTTCTAAAGATTATAGTCAAATCAAAGATCAATTTCGCCCAGGACATGCTGATTATACTTATCACAAAAAATATGGCATTCGTGACTATCGCGGCGGAGGGCGATCTTCAGCGCGTGAAACCGCTATTCGCGTAGCCGCCGGTGCCATTGCTAAAAAATATCTTGATGTCTGCTATGGCACTCAGATTCGCGGCTATCTAGCACAAATGGGGCCCCTGAAACCTGATCCCGCTCAATTTGATTGGCAAGAAGTGAACCGCAATCCCTTTTTTTGCCCCGATGCCGCTAAAGTGCCCGAATTAGAAACCTATATGGATGCCTTGCGTAAAGAAGGCAATTCCATTGGTGCGCGCATCACCCTCATCGCGACGAATGTACCCGTCGGTTTAGGGGAACCCATTTTTGATCGACTGGATGCCGAACTGGCTCATGCCTTAATGAGTATTAATGCCGTTAAAGGCGTAGAAATCGGAGACGGCTTTGCCAGTATCGAACAAAAAGGAACACAACACCGTGATGAAATGACACCACAAGGTTTTTTAAGCAATCATGCCGGCGGCATTTTAGGCGGCATATCCACCGGCCAAGACATAATTGCCAGTATTGCCCTTAAACCGACTTCCAGTTTACGATTACCAGGGCGCAGTATTGATATTCATGGACAACCAATAGAAGTCATCACAACCGGCCGTCATGATCCCTGTGTCGGGATTCGCGCAACACCCATAGCAGAAGCCATGTTAGCATTAGTCTTAATGGATCACGCATTACGACATCGGGCACAAACTCAAGTTTGTGACACCATCAAATGAAAACGCTTCCCTACTACTGGCGCTTATCAGCCTTTTATTTGTTTTACTTTGGCAGCATCGGCGCATTTCTACCCTATTGGGCGCTCTATTTACATACATTAGGCTTTAATGCCGTAGCCATAGGCGAATTGATCGCCATTCTTCTCGCTTTGAAAATCATTGCCCCCAATATATCGGGTTGGATTGCAGATCATACCGGTAGACATATCGCCTTAGTGCGCCTCAGTTCCTTATTAGCAGCTTTATTTTTTATCCCCCTATTGATAGTAGAACAAAGTTACCTCTGGCTCGCTTTGATCATAGGCGTGTTTAGTTTTTTTTGGCACGCCGCCTTACCGCCATTTGAAGCCACCACCCTAGCTCATCTCGGCAAACAAGCTCACCGCTACAGTCAGATTCGCCTATGGGGCTCAATTGGTTTTATACTCACCGTCACACTTTTCGGCTGGTTATTTGAATATATCAGTGTCACATTACTCCCCAACTTATTAATCGGATTGTTTACCGGCATTTGGCTAACCAGCTTGCTCGTTCCTGAAAAAGAGACAGCACACCAGTTTCTATCCAGCGAATCATTTTATCAAGTTATCAAACAGCCATCAGCTATCGCATTGTTTTCAGTCTGTTTTTTAATGCAAGCCAGTCATGGGCCCTATTACACCTTTTACACCATTTATCTGGAAGACTATGGCTATTCTCGCAACTTAATTGGGCAACTGTGGGCATTAGGGGTACTGGCAGAAGTCGGCATATTTTTGGTCATGCACCATTTATTGACACGCTTTGGTTTAAAGCATTTGTTGATAATCAGTTTAGCTTTAAGCGGAGTACGTTGGCTCTTAATCGGCTATTATGTTGAATCATTACCCATATTACTCTTTGCCCAACTCTTCCACGCAGCAAGCTTCGGCCTGTATCATGGGGTAGCCATGCAATTAATACGTCAACATTTCGCCGATCAGCATCAAGGCAGGGCACAAGCCTTATATAGCAGTATCAGTTTTGGAGCCGGCGGCGCAATAGGCAGTTTAGTCAGTGGTTATACTTGGGACAATCTTGGTGCCCAGATCAGTTACTTATGGGCCAGCTTGATTTGCGTCATTGCCATCTGGATCACTTGGCGATGGGTAGGTAATGAGTGAATACCTTCTTGTATCTAAATATGTAATTTGTTTTTATTGCCCACCATTCCTTTCTTGTAGGGTGGGTAACGGTTTTTTGTTGCCCACCATTCCTTTCTTGTAGGGTGGGTAACGGTTTTTTGTTGCCCACCATTCCCCTGTAGGGTGGGTAACGGGTTTTTGTTGCCCACCATTCCCCTGTGGGGTGGGTAACGGGTTTTTGTTGCCCACCATTCTTGCTGATAACTGATAACTGATATGCCTCCAAAAAACGCTTACGATGAATTTACGAAAGGAATTTGGAAAGAGAATCCCGTTTTTGTTCAAGTATTAGGCATGTGTCCAATGTTGGCCGTTACCAACTCAGCCATCAATGCCATTGCCATGGGATTCGCGACTTTTTTTGTATTAGTAGGTTCAAGTACCCTAGTTTCCTTATTTAAGCATTGGATTCCAAAACAGGTACGCATTTCCTGTTATATCATCATTATTGCGACATTTGTAACCGTCGCAGATTACACCTTACTCGCCCTGATACCCGAAGTACATAAAGAACTCGGCGCATTCGTTCCCCTGATAGTCGTCAATTGCATGATATTAGGCCGCCAAGAAGCCTTTGCCTCAAAACATCCCGTAGGCTTAGCCATAGCCGACGCACTCGGTACCGCAATAGGCTTTCTATTCGCCCTATTTACTTTAGGCAGTGTCAGAGAAATTTTAGGAAACGGCTCATTATTCGGCATATCCCTATTTGGGCCTCATTTTGAACCCTGGGTTGTCATGCTCCTACCCCCCGGCGGCTTTATTATGCTTGGCCTCATTCTCTTATTTTTCAATTGGTTAAAAGAAAAGAGGGCATCAATGCTCTGCGAAGCCTCAAATTTGGAGTACAAAATTTAGTTCTTTTTTTTCAACACAGAGATCACAGAGTAACACAGAGGTGTAAATGAGCGACTCTGTGAAACTCTGAAAACGAAGTGAACTCTATTCCAGGTTCAAGTTTTTGCGCGCAAAAACTTGAAGCCTTGCATGTTGAAAAAAAGCGTTAAAAACATTGATTAAATTGACTTACTATCAAATACTAACTAAAATTTCAAAAAATTAAAAATTGAGCAAGATGGTGGGCTTACCCACCCTACATTAATTTCCAAGCCTTTAAAAATTGAGCAAGATGGCCTACATTATTATAACTAGAAACTAAAATGGATAATCTCATTTGGATTTTTATCAGCGCATTACTGGTAAACAATTTTGTATTTTCTTACTTTCTCGGACTCTGTCCCTTCTTTGGTGTCTCCGGTAAACTAGAAACCGCTTTTCGATTAGGCCTAGCAAGTACCTTCGTCATGCTGATTACAGCACTGTGTACTTGGTTTCTCAACAACTATGTACTGATATACGCCCCCTATTTACGCCTAATTACCTTTATTCTTGTCGTAGCCAGTACCGTACAATTTGTCGAAATGGTGATCAAAAAATTCAGTCCCACCTTATTTCGCACATTAGGGATTTATCTACCACTGATTACCACCAACTGTGCTATTCTTGGCTTCGCCATTTTTGCCACAAATCGCGGCTATAATTTATTAGAAGGCCTGATTTTTGCGCTAGGTGCCGGCGGCGGATTTACCCTAGCACTAGTACTAATGGCAGGATTGCGTGAAGAAAACGAATTATCCAATGTACCCAATCTCATGAAAGGCACAGCCATGAGCCTCATTATTGCCGGTATACTGTCTCTCGCATTTATGGGATTTTCAGGGCTGTTTAGTTCTTAAAAACAATTTTTTTCATCACTTCGTTCCACTTCGTTCCACAGAGGTTTGACTTGGGAACGATGTGAAACTCTGTGGTACTCTGTGATCGAGGTAAAGCGTTAAAAACGCAAAACGTATGCGAATTAAGGGTTGAGAAATCATTTTAAAATCATATCGTTAAAATTTATTATTTTGGGCGATGCCCTAGGTTGGTTTTCTAACCCATTGTTTTTAGTAGATACACAAATTTCAACTCTTAATTCGCATAACGTATCGGAATATCAAAAAACGGCCATAAACACAATAAATAACAAGATGTTAAAATCATTAAAAACTAAAAATTTTACGCTCTTTTCTGATGCAGAGATTGAATTTTCACCCGGTTTAAATGTGATCATAGGGGAAAATAACAGCGGTAAAAGTCACCTCTTAAAATTAGCTTATACCGTTGCCGCTATTTGGTACGAAGCAGCCGCAGAACATCAAACTATCCCAGGTAAAATCTCATCAAAAGGGAGTAAAAGTTGGTGGCAGCGTCGGATGGCAGAAAAATTGGTAGGCATATTCAAACCCGATAAATTAGGGCACTTATTTCACCGTGATGGTGGGCGACAAAAAGCGCAAATTGAGGCAGAAATATTTGCAACAAATCAGCGTTTAAAATTCGCATTTAGCTCAAACACCCAAAAAGAAGTAGAAATACTCCAAACACCGATAGAATTTCCATCCGCATCACCGATTTTTTTGCCAAGCAAAGAAGTGTTGTCTTTTTACCCAGGTTTTGTCAAACTCTATGATGATCGCGAATTAACAGTTGATGAAACCTATCCTGATCTCTGTAAAGCCTTAAGTGGCTTTTTATTGAAAGGCTCAAAAGCAAAACAGTACACAACCTTTATTAAGCCACTAGAAACGATTATGGGTGGACAACTGAAATTAAAAGAAGGCCGTTTCTATCTCAAACCCAGCGGTAAAAAGGAAATGGAAATTTCACTCGTTGCCGAAGGCTTGCGTAAAATAGGCACGCTGACTTACTTGGCTGCGAACGGCTCACTCAAAAACCTCTTATTTTGGGATGAACCAGAAGTGGATTTAAATGCCAAAATATTGACTCAACTCGCCTCTTCACTGATTGAACTGGTTCAAAAATATGACATGCAAGTGATTTTGGCAACGCATAGTTTTTTCTTAATGAAAGAATTATCGGTACAAATCGAAATATCAAAAGGCAATATTCCAGCTCAATTTATAAGTTTAGTACCAAGACAAGCACAAGTAGAACAGGGTGGCTTATTGGAAGAATTAGCGACAATTACTGTACTTGACGAGATTTTAGCACAAGATGATAGAGTGCAACAATTGTTCTACGAGGGACAATTATGACCGTTATTCAAGAAGGGCATTTGCGTTTTTTCTTCCCAGAAGAATGGCGAGTCATTAAATATGATGAATGTCGTTTTCAGCAACAAAAGGCATTAAAATGTCAAAACACTAAAGCAGTAGATATTTTAGCCTTATCTGAGACTGAATTATTTATGATTGAAGCGAAAGACTTCCGAGGTGATCGAATTGCCAATAAAAGGCGCATTAATAGTGCTGAATTAGCAATTGAGTTTGCACAAAAAGTCAGAGATACCATAGCCAGTCTCTATGGAGCCCATCGCCATGCTTCCTTAGAACTTGAAGGATTTTGCAAGTATCTCTTTTCTAAAAAAATAAATAAGGTGACTGTTATTTTATTCTTAGAAGAAGATCGTCCTTTACCCAAAACAAAACAAGCTAAACAATCCCGTCTCGCTCTGATGACGGTAATAGAAAGACAATTAAAATTTCTCAAAGTGCGAAGCAATATTTATAATCGTGCCAATTTACCCGATCATTTTCAATGGCGTGTAAAATGAATGAGGCTTTAGAGAAAAGCCTGAATGGTTAAAGCAAAACTTGACGACACAAGCCATCAGAGCAAGAGGATTTAAACCAGAAAGAGTTTTGGGATTGACGCTTTTTCACTTACTTTTCACTTACTTTTCACTTACTTTTCACTTTTCATAAACACATGGCTCAATTCATCTACACAATGAACCGCGTTGGCAAAGACGTGCCACCTAAGCGGGAAATTCTCAAAAATATTTCATTATCCTTTTTTCCAGGGGCCAAAATTGGCGTATTAGGTTTAAACGGTGCCGGTAAATCCACTTTACTACGCATCATGGCCGGTATTGATACAGAATATCACGGCGAAGCGCGTCCACAAGCCAATATTCGCATCGGTTATCTCGCACAAGAACCCCAATTGGAACCCAATAAAGATGTACGCGGCAACGTTGAAGAAGGCATTGCTGAAACCAAAGCCTTATTAGATCGCTTTAACGAGATCAGCATGAAATTCGCCGAACCCATGAGCGATGACGAAATGAATGCCTTACTGGAAGAACAAGGCCAATTGCAAGATGCTATTGATGCCGCTGGCGCTTGGGAATTAGACAGAAAATTAGAAATCGCCGCTGATGCCCTACGTCTACCAGACTGGGATGCTGATGTCACCAAACTCTCCGGTGGCGAAAAACGCCGCGTAGCCCTCTGTCGATTACTCCTCTCCGCACCCGACATGTTATTACTTGATGAACCGACTAACCACCTCGATGCTGAATCCGTCGCCTGGTTAGAACGCTTTTTACAAGAATACCCCGGCACCGTCATCGCCATTACCCATGATCGCTACTTCTTAGATAACGTCGCCGGCTGGATTTTAGAACTAGATCGCGGGCATGGCATCCCTTGGGAAGGCAACTACTCCTCATGGTTAGAACAAAAGGAAAAACGCCTAGAATTGGAAGAGAAACAAGAATCAGCGCGGCAACGCAGCATGAAAGCCGAATTAGAATGGGTACGCAGCAATCCCAAAGGCCGTCATGCCAAAAGCAAAGCCCGTTTAGCCCGTTTTGAAGAACTCGCTAACCAAGATATCGACAAACGCAACGCCACCCAAGAAATTTATATTCCACCCGGCCCCCGTTTAGGCGACTTAGTGGTAGAATCCATCAATCTCCGCAAAGGTTTTGGTGACCAATTATTAATAGACAACCTCAACTTTAACCTACCAAAAGGCGGCATAGTCGGCATCATTGGCCCCAATGGCGCAGGCAAAACCACCCTATTTCGCATGATAGTCGGACAAGAACAACCCGATAATGGAGAATTACGAATCGGGCCAACCGTAGAACTCGCTTATGTCGATCAATCGCGAGACAGCCTAGAAGGCGACAAAACCGTATGGGAACTCATCTCAGACGGTTTTGATAACATCATCGTCGGCAAATATGAAATCCCCTCTCGCGCCTACTGCGGGCGATTCAATTTGAAAGGCGGCGATCAACAAAAACGTGTCAAAGACTTATCAGGCGGAGAACGTAACCGCGTCCATTTAGCACAACTACTGAAAAGCGGCGGAAATCTCTTACTCTTAGACGAACCCACAAACGACTTAGATATTGAAACCCTCCGCGCCCTAGAAGAAGCCCTACTCGCCTTTCCCGGCTGTGCCGTCGTCATTTCACATGATCGCTGGTTCCTAGATCGTATCGCCACCCATATCTTAGCATTTGAAGGCGACAGTCAAGTCATCTGGTTTGAAGGCAACTACGCAGATTACGAAGCAGATCGACATCGCCGATTAGGCACAAATGCCGATAATCCTCATCGAATAAAATACAAAAAATTGAATTAAAATCAATCATGTAGGGTGGGTTCGCGCCAAAAGTTTTGCGCGCAAAACTTTTGGTGCGAAACGTGTTTTGGTTGCCCACCATTTTCCTGTCGGGTGGGTAACGTGTTTATGTTGCCGGCCCCATTTCCCTGTAGGGTGGGTAACGTGTTTATGTTGCCGGCCCCATTTCCCTGTAGGGTGGGTAACGTGTTTATGTTGCCGGCCCCATTTCCCTGT
>QNEL01000026.1 GCA_003645185.1 Candidatus Parabeggiatoa sp. nov. 3 | reverse complement strand
GTGCGGCTTCAATCTTGGTTTATATTGAGTTCATTGCCGCCCGTTTACCCACCCTACAAATCTTGGGTGAAAAAAAAGTCATCCCGTACCTGAAATTTAACACCCCAGGTTGCCCCCCCTTGTGGTTGCTTTGAAATACTTTAATGATTATGACACGCTTGTTGAGCTTGGCTCTTTTGCATTTGCATTAGCGCACGTCGATAATCAACGGGCATGACTTTGACAAATTTTGGCAAATAGCCTTCCCAATTATCAAGAATCTGTTTGGCGCGATTGCTATTCGTATAATGCAGGTGCTTCTCAATCAAGGTTTTCAGGCGAAGGGCATCATGGCGTGTCATGTCGTGCATCACGTTGACTAAACCATGTGTTTCTAAATCACCGCTTTGATGATAGGCCTTCTCTAAAGCCATATCTTCTTCAGCTATCCCTTCTAATTCAACCATTGACAGGTTGCAACGCCGCTCAAAATCGCCGACTTCATCTAGCACATAAGCAATACCGCCACTCATGCCCGCTGCGAAATTACGGCCCGTTGAACCCAGAACGACGACAACGCCACCTGTCATATATTCGCAACCGTGATCGCCGACACCTTCTATCACGGCGATAGCGCCTGAATTTCGCACGGCAAAACGTTCTCCACCAATCCCTCGGAAATAACATTCTCCAGAAACGGCGCCATAGAGAACCGTATTACCTACGATAATGTTTTCTTCTGCGACTATCGGGCATTCAGAAGGCGGATAAATGATGAGGCGGCCGCCGCTTAAACCTTTGCCGACGTAGTCATTCGCTTCCCCTATCAGTTTAATGGTGACACCCTGCGCGACAAAGGCTCCAAAACTCTGGCCTGCACAGCCTGTGACTTGAATAGATATCGTGTTTTTTGGCAAGCCGGCATGTCCATAACGCTTTGCCACTTCCCCTGATAGCATCGCACCGAATGTCCGATTGCTATTATAAATGGGCACTTTAATTTGCACCGCTGTACCGTTTTCCAATGCTGGTTGTGCTTGCTCGATCAACGCTTGATCAAGGGCTTTGTCTAAACCATGCTCTTGTTTTTCACAATTGTAGGTTGCCACTTCTGGGCCGACTTGGGGTTTATATAAAATCTTTGAAAAATCTAGCCCTTTTGCCTTCCAATGTGAAATCGCTTGACGCATGTCGAGCTTATCTGAACGACCAATCATTTCATTGACTGTGCGAAAGCCCAGTTTTGCCATCCATTCGCGCACTTCTTCAGCGACAAACATAAAATAATTAATCAGATGTTCTGGTTGCCCTGTGAAGTGTTTTCGCAATTCTGGATCTTGGGTGGCAATGCCTACTGGACAGGTATTGAGATGGCATTTTCGCATCATCAAGCAACCCATCACTATCAGCGCGATGGTGGCAAAACCAAATTCATCTGCTCCCAACATTGCGGCGATGACGACATCACGCCCTGTGCGTAATCCGCCATCGGTTTGTACGGCTATGCGTCCACGTAAATTATTGAGTACTAATGTTTGATGCGTTTCCGCTAATCCAATTTCCCACGGTGATCCGGCATGTTTAATAGACGTAATCGGGCTGGCACCCGTGCCGCCGTCATAACCGGAAATCGTGACATGATCGGCATGGGCTTTGGAGACACCGGCGGCTACGGTACCTACACCGACTTCAGAAACCAATTTAACGCTGATACGCGCTTGTGGATTGACATTTTTTAAATCGTGAATCAATTGTGCCAAGTCTTCAATTGAATAAATGTCATGATGGGGCGGTGGTGAAATCAGCCCAACACCTGGCGTTGAGTGACGGACTCGGGCAATCGTTTTGTCCACTTTATGCCCTGGTAATTGGCCCCCTTCCCCCGGTTTCGCGCCTTGCGCGATTTTGATTTGAATATCATTAGAATTAACCAGATATTCCGTCGTCACACCAAAACGGCCTGATGCCACTTGTTTGATCGCGGAACGTTTGGAATCACCATTAGGCATGGGCTTAAAGCGTTCAGGTTCTTCCCCACCTTCTCCGGTGTTAGATTTACCGCCCAGGCGATTCATGGCAATCGCTAACGACGTGTGTACTTCATAAGAAATGGAACCATAAGACATAGCCCCTGTCGCAAAACGTTTGACAATCTCAGAAACGGGTTCCACTTCAGATATCGGAATAGGTTGTTCGGCCAATTTCAATTCAAACAGCCCACGCAATGTCAAGAAGCGTTCGTTTTGCTCATTGATGGTTTTCGCAAATTGATCATACAAAGCACGATTATTCTGGCGGGTAGCCTGTTGTAATGTACTAATGGTTTGGGGTGTCCAAGCATGTTCCTCACCGCGCACGCGGTATGCATATTCGCCCCCGACATCTAAAGCGTTGCGATACAAAGGCGCGTTACTAAACGCTAAGCGATGCCGACGCACCGATTCTTCGGCAATTTCCGTTAATCCCACGCCTGCCGTTTTACATTTTGTACCGGCAAAATAAGCTTGAATCAATTCATCAGACAAGCCAATGGCATCAAAAATCTGGGCTCCGCAATAAGATTGATAGGTGGAAATCCCCATTTTTGACATCACTTTCAGGATGCCCTTATTCACTGCTTTGATATAGCGTTTATGCACCTCTTCTGTCGTCAAGTCTTCTGATATCGAATCACCCAGTGTAGACAAGGTATCAAAAGCCAAATACGGATTAATGGCTTCAGCCCCATAACCGGCCAGCAAACAAAAATGTTGAACTTCACGCGCTTCACCCGTTTCTAACACTAAACCCGATTCTGTGCGTAACCCTTTATGGATCAAATGATGATGAACAGCCGAAGTGGCTAAAAGGGCCGGTATCGCAATGTGATCGGCATCCATTTCCCGATCAGACAGTATTAAAATATTGTTGCCAGCCAACACCGCTTGTTCAGCTTGATCGCATAACCGCGTCACGGCTTCTGCCATACCTGAAGCACCTTGTTCGGCTAGATAGCAGATACTCAAGGTTTTCGTTTTAAATGCGCCACCAGTACGGTTTTCAATCCGTCGTATCTTTTCTAAATCAGTGTTTGTCAGAATGGGTTGATGCACTTCTAACCGCTGATGTAAATCTTCTGTGAAGCCTAATAAATTGGGGCGCGGCCCAATTAAGGAGACTAAAGACATCACCAATTCTTCTCGAATAGGATCAATTGGCGGATTGGTGACTTGAGCAAAGTTTTGCTTAAAATAATCATACAACAATCGAGGACGATTCGATAAAACGGCTAACGACGCATCGACACCCATTGAGCCAATTGGATCTTGCCCACCGACAACCATCGGTATTAAGAAGAATTTCAAATCTTCTTGCGTATAACCAAAGGCCTGTTGTCGATCTAAGAGCGTTTCCTGAGTCGGTAACATCGACGTGATTTCGGGCGGCAAGTGTTCCAAGATAATTTGGGTTTCATCTAACCACTGTTGATAAGGAGCCCGATTTGCCAATTCCGCTTTTAATTCCGCATCATCAATAATGCGCCCTTGCTCGGTATCAATCAAAAACATTTTGCCGGGCTGCAAACGCCACTTTTTGATAATCTTTTCTTGGGGAATATCCAATACCCCCATTTCCGAAGCCATCACCACCATATCATCATTGGTGATTAAATAACGCGCGGGGCGTAAACCGTTTCTATCCAATGTTGCCCCTATTTGGCGGCCGTCGGTGAAAGCCACGGCCGCAGGGCCATCCCACGGTTCCATCAAAGCGGCACGGTATTCATAAAAGGCCCGCCGTTTTTCATCCATTAATGGATTATCGGCCCAAGCTTCTGGAATCAACAACATCATCGCTTCGGCCAAGGAATAGCCGCCGGCGACGAGCAATTCAAGCGCATTATCAAAACAAGCAGAATCAGATTGCCCTTCAGCAATCAAAGGCCATAATTTATCTAAATCCTCTCCCAAGTATTCGGAAGCCATAGCATGACGACGCGCTGCCATCCAATTAATATTACCGCGCAAAGTGTTGATTTCACCGTTATGGCAAATCATGCGGAAAGGTTGAGCTAAATCCCAAGTTGGGAAAGTATTCGTCGAAAAACGTTGATGAACTAAAGCCAGTGCCGTTACCATGCGCTCATCTTGTAAATCGGGATAATAATCACCCACTTGAGCGGCGAGTAACATGCCTTTATAAAGCAAAGTGCGTGATGAAAACGAGGGAATATAAAAATCAGCGTAATCAATATTCAATTGACGAAGCACAGTATGCTCAATCACCTTGCGAATCACAAAGAGTTTACGTTCAAAGGCATCCTGATCTGTGCAGTTATCACCTTTACCCACAAAGAGTTGTCGAATAACGGGCTCAATCGCTTTAACGCCTTCGCTCAAACCGGCGTTATTGGTTGGCACATCGCGCCAACACAGCACAGTTTGCCCTTCGGCCGCAATCACATCGGCCATAATCTTTTCACACTCAGCGCGAGTTTGAGGATCACGCGGTAAAAAGAGCATACCCACACCATATTCACCTAACTTTGGTAAGGGTTGGCTGACTTCTTCACGTAAGAAAGCATCAGGGATTTGGATGATAATACCTGCACCATCCCCAGCGAGAGGATCGGCACCTACAGCACCACGGTGAGTCAGATTTCTCAGTATTTCCAATCCTTGATTAATGATTTCATGACGTTTTTCGCCTTTAATATGAACAATAAAACCGACACCACAAGCATCATGTTCTTGCTGTGGATCGTATAATCCCTGTTCGGGTGGCAAAGCCCGATGAGTCATAATGAGGTCTCCTGTGAAATATCAATTATCAATTATCAATTATTAATTATCAATTATCAGTTTCGACTGATTATTGAAAAAACGCTTAAAGAGGGCATTATAGCTAATTTGTTGTCATTTGTGAGAATAAGGGGAAAGAGGAAGGGGAAAAAGAATGATGTGAGAAGTTGAGAGTACAAAGGATTTGTGGAATAAAGGCTTTTAATTTTGAAAATCATTCTATTATTTAGTATTTTGATATATTATTAAAAAAATTTATAGCTAATAAGTTTTTGATACTTTTTTTTTCAACACAGAGATCACAGAGGAACACAGAGGAACACAGAGAATTGATGTTGTGATACAAAATGCATTGTAAATGTATGTGTTATTTATATGGAATGCTATAATATGCAATATAAACAAGGAGTTATTATGATAGTTGAACTGACTTTACTTAGCGGTGCTGCGGCTTACTGGAAAAAACGTAATAAATCTAATAAATACAAATCTAATTCAAATCAAGAACAAGAACAGGATGAGAGCGTTAACCCATTAGAGAACTTCAATCTCAAACAACTGTTCAAAGATATAAAAAGTGCCTTGAGCGGTGATGAACGTCAACAACAGTTAAATCCCAACACCGATTCAGACGAAGTGAGACAAAAAGAAAAGCAGGATGTCAACAGCAATCTCTTGATTTCCGGAGGGGCGGTCACGACGGCCTTACTGGGAAGGGTATCGCCACTGTTTACTCTGCTGAGTGCGATAGGCGTGCTGTATTTATCACGCGATGTTTTTCGCTTGGTTTGGCGTGATTTAAAAGCCGGACATTTTCTCAGCATGTTTCTAATCGGCGGAATTCTGCTGCTGGGTATGATATTAAGCGGCTATTTAGTACTGGCTGCGATGGCGGGTTTGATAAGCGGATTCTTTGTTAAAATTATCGAGAAAACCGAAGATAATTCAACAAAACAACTGGTCAATGTTTTTTGCGATCATCCGCCACGGGTGTGGATAGAAAAAAACGGCATAGAAATCGACGTCGATTTTACTCAGCTAAAGGTGGGCGATATTGTGATTGTCAACGCTGGAGAACTCATCCCGGTAGATGGTCAGATTCAGGACGGTTTGGCGACTATCGACCAGCATCTCCTCACGGCTGAAAGTCAGCCTGTGGAAAAAGCCACCGGGGATAAGGTGTTTGCATCGACGTTGCTACTAAACGGGCGCATTCGCATCCGGGTTGAAACGGCGGGAGAAGAAACGGTTTCAGCCCAAATTGGTCAAGTGCTCAACAAGACTCAAAACTATAAAGATGAGTTGATTGCTCGTGGACAAAAAACGGCGGATAGCTTTTTGCCCCTCATATTGGGCATCAGTGCCGTCACCTGGCCACTGATGGGAACCAGTGCCGCTCTGACCATACTCTGGTCAGCCTTGGGTTCTAACATGATCTTATTAGGCCCGCTCAGTGTACTGAGCTACCTACAAATTTTCTCCCGCCGCGGCATTCTGGTCAAAGATGGCCGGGTATTAGAATCCTTGCGCCAAGTTGACACCGTGGTTTTTGACAAAACAGGCACCCTGACTTTGAAACAACCCACAGTAGGCCAGATTCATATTTTGGGTGATTGGGATGAAAATACCCTATTAACCTATGCGGCCGCTGCCGAATATCGTCAACCACATCCGATAGCCAAAGCTATTGTGGCTAAAGCCATTAGCCAAAACTTAGAGTTGCCCGACTTAGATGAAGCCAGCTATGAAGTCGGCTATGGCATTAAAGTCATGCTTGACGGACAACAGATTCGGGTCGGCAGTGGCCCCTTCATGGCCGTTGAAGGGATTGAATTACCTCAATTCGCACAAGAACTCCAAGCTAAAGCGGAGTTGGAAGGTTTTTCGCTGATTTATATTGGTATCAATCAGCAATTAGGCGGTATTTTAGAAATGCACCCCAACATCCGTCCGGAAGCCGTTGAAATCATTCGCGATTTGAAAGAACGCGGCATGAAACTCTACATTATTTCCGGCGATCACGAACTCCCCACTCGTCGTATGGCCTCCATTTTGGGCATAGATCACTATGAAGCGGAAATTCTACCCAAAAACAAGGCTGAATTGGTTAAACAACTGCGCGAACAAGGCCAATTTGTTTGCTTTATCGGCGATGGTATCAACGATGCGATTGCACTCAAATCGGCCCAAGTGTCCATTTCCCTTAAAGGGGCTTCTACTGCTGCCACCGATACGGCCCAAATCATCCTGATGGACGGTACCCTGAAGCATCTTTCACAAGTGTTCCAACTCGCTGATGAGTTTGAAAAAACGATGCACAGCAACTTTCTTAGCACGATTGTACCCGGTGTGATCTGCATTGGTGGTGTGTATGTCCTGCACTTTGGCCTTGCAATGGGAATGTGGCTGTACTATATGGGCATTTCTAGTGGACTGTCTAATAGCTTATGGCCACTGCTGAAGCATCAGGATGATAAATCGAAACAGCAGCTGCAAGCGCTTGAATACAAACCAAAATAACTCACTTTTTCAGGCAAAAACTTTTGCAATTGGAGTGCAAAATTTATTTTGCCGTGCTTTTGGAGTGCAAAATTTATTTTGCGAAGGCAATTGGAGATGGTGGGCAAGTTCGTTTCGACGCTGGGCGTCGAAACGAACTTACCCACCCTACATTTAATTAAGGATGTCTATGTATTTTTGACAACACTGCCGTTTTGGCGGTTTCAAAATCGACACTACCTGAAACTGGCGCGGCTACCGCTCCAAAACCAAAATCCATGGGGGTGGTTTGCCCTGCGACATAATAGGCTTTGCGAGCATCTAACCACTCTCCATTGCGATAATCTGCTATCCAGATTTCATTCGCTTCCCACTTTTGTTTGTTGAGCCAATGCACAGCACAACCCAAGTCATCAAACAAGTAAACTTGATTTTTAGGGCCGCCACGAACTTGAACCGCAAAGTGTTTATCGCTGAGAACCATCCGACAGCGTTCACAAGTGTGCCTATCCCATTTTATTTCAGTAGGCCCAGTATTGTCATTATAACAACCCGTCAGCAAAACGATAATACTGAATAAGTAAATCAAATGCTGGCGTTTTTTCAAGCAATGGTTATTCCAAAGAAACATGATTTAATATCTCCGCATGACGCGATAATAGAGTTAAAAAGTGCAAACGTTCTGGCCCGGCTACGTTACCTTCCCAAATCAGCCCTGCTTCACTTTCAGTAAACTGCCAAGTTTTTAGCGTCTTAGTCAATGCGACTTCACTACGCTTGAGAATAAGACGACAAAACCAGTTTTTGCAGTGACGATTTTGATCGGCAACCCGATCATCTAACACGACTTGCCCTCTATCCAATTCTAACACCCGATTCACTAGGGCCGCTAACTCATCTAAACGATGACTCGAAATCAGCGTAATCGCTTGTTCCTGTTTTTCTTGAAGTAATTCTAAAAAGATTTGACGTGCTTTTGGATCAAGATTAGCCGCCGGTTCATCCATAATTAAAATATCACACTTCCGCCCTAAAGCAATCGCAATCAACAACTTTTGTTTTTGCCCGCCAGACAATTTGACAAAAGGCCGATGTAAAAGCGTTTGAATATCTAAGCCTAATCGCTTAGTGATATCGACAATGTCTTGAGAATCCGTGCCACACACGCCTGCGGAAAATCGTATCAATTGCCTTACTGGCATTTTCAACGGCGGCGGCAATTGTGGCACAAAGCCTACTCGTTTCAACACTGCTTGCCGATCAGTGCGTGGATTCAATCCATCAATAACAATTTTACCCTCACAACAATATTCACCTAACAAACAACGCATCAATGTCGTTTTGCCAGCACCGTTGGAACCGACTAAGGCAATATGTTCGCCAGGCTGAATTTGGAAATTAACCTGATTTAAAACGTATTGGCGTTTAAATTGTTTAGAAACTTGCTCAAAAATGATCATTTTTTCATCCATTTGATACAATGCCACAATTTTAATTATAACTGTTTAGCCGCTTTATAAAAAGCGTCTTTTTTGACTTACCACCTATCAGTTTGTGTCAGGTTAAAAAACACACACATTTACACTGTATTTTTATCTCATAATATCATTAAAAATCAGAGAGTTATTCTCTGTGGCCCTCTGTGGCCCTCTGTGGACTCTGTGTTGAAAAAAAAACATAGCGTTCACAGAGTATGATTTCGTAGAGTATAATACTCACCGATAAAATATTATTTTTATAAGGGTATGACTTTCATTCCAAAAATTTGACTTTTGAATAGGAATTAATACGATGATGAATTTTGAATAATTCATTCTGACTGAATTGAACAATTCATCATTCATCATTCGCATTCTATCATAACATCGGGTAGCTGATAGCTCTAAAAACAAAATTTAAAAATCAAATCGCTCGTTATGACTAAAAAACCGGTCAGACATCTTCTGGGGATATCAGGTGGTAAAGATAGTGCGGCATTAGCCATTTATATGCGTGACAAAGTGCCAGCAATGGAATACTTTTTTGCCGATACTGGGGCTGAGTTACCCGAAACTTTAGAATTTATTGATATCATGGAAGATTATCTGGGTAAAAAAATCAAGAGATTAAATCAGCATCGTGGTTTTGAACATTATTTAAAACTGCATAATAATCTGTTACCCAACGCTAAATCACGCAGGTGTACTTTGAATTTAAAGCTGTTTCCTTTTGAAAAACTTGTCAAAAATGATGAAGCGATTACTTATGTTGCCATTCGTGCTGATGAAGCTCAACGAGAAGGTTATTTGTCTAAAAAACCGAATATCAAAGCACGTTATCCATTTAAAGAAGCGGGTTTAGTTAAAGAGGATATATTGCAGATTTTGAAAGAATCTGGTGTTGGTTTGCCTCAGTATTATCAGTGGCGTAGTCGCTCTGGTTGTTATTTTTGTTTTTTTCAACGCAGAATGGGTGGGATTGTATGAAAATCATCCAGATTTGTTTGAAAAAGCCAGGTATTATGAACAATATCATAAAGATAAAGGACATCATTATACTTGGTCACCCGGTGAAAGTTTGGATGACTTGATTGCGCGTGCGAGTGAAATCAAGCAAAAATCGGCATTACGCACCACGCCAAAAAAGGCGAGAAATTTAATGGAAGCCGTTTTGATGGCAGATGAAGATGATCCTGAAGATCAAGCTTGTTTGATTTGTCATCTCTAATTTTTAGACGTTGAAATCTGTTTGCAGGGCAACAAAAACACGTTGCCATCCTATATATGGTGGGCAACAAAAACACGTAGGGAGCCCTACATTGTGGGCCTTCATCTGGTGGGCAACACGTTACCCACCCTACATTTTGTGTGCCTTCATCTACATTGTGAGCCTTTGGTGGGCAACAAAAACACGTTTCGCGCCAAAAGTTTTGCGCGCAAAACTTTTGGCGCGAACCCACCCTACATTTTGTGTGCCTTCATCAGGTGGGCAACAAAAACACGTAGGGAGCCCTACATTTTGTGGGCCTTCATCTGGTGGGCAACAAAAACACGTTACCCACCCTACATGAATATAATTGAATATGGCACTTATTGATAATCAAGGTGAGCCGATTTCGCGCAGGTGGGTGATGAAAAGCATTGAAGTTTTAGAAAAACAAACCAATTTGTTTTCTTCAACTCAAATGCGACAAGCGCGAGTGGAATTGATTGCTGGCACGAATCGCTTAAAAACGATCAAAAGTTGGCTACTTGCGGCTCAAATTATTCAAAGCAATGGTAGAGAGCATGTCATCACTGATTTTGGGAAAGCCATTATTGCTAATGATCCTCATCTCGAAAAGGCCTCAACATGGTGGGCTTTTCATTTATCTATTTGTTTTTCAAAAAGAAATGAACCTTATGTTAGTTTTTTGATGAGTTTAGAACCGATTGCTAAGGATTGGATACCATGGGAAAAAATTATTAAGCAAGTTCAAGCTAAGGTTATTAAGCAAGCTCAAGCTAAGGCAGAATTACAAGGTTATAAAATAAGTAGTCTTAAATTTTATTTAGACGGTATCAGAAAAATGTTTGTAGGAGATCGGCCTTTAGCTGAATTAGGCCTCATTGAATCTAGAAAGGTGAGAGGGCAACAAATTGATGTCCGTTTAGGTGAGCCTTTTGTAAGCGATTTCGTTATAAGACATGCCCTTGCTTTAATGCGTTTCCATCATTTTCGCAATCGGATAAGTGTTGATTTTTCAGAATTACTGAATGCAGGGCTAGATCGTTTTCTCTGTTTGTCTCCTGATACTTTACGCACTCAATTGAGGGTGAACAGTCGAATGGAACGCTGGCAAAATGAATTGAGTTTTACAGAAAACGCTAATCTTGATTCAATTGCTTTTGGTGAGAATTTGATTCCAAAAAAGACATTGTTAGTGCTGTTGCAAGAAAGTCAAGATACTTGGTTGTAGGGTCAATGCCATTAAGTTAAGAGATTTTTAGCCGTTTTAAAATAAAAATATATAAATATTTCAATCAGTTATGAAAATAATCGGGCACAAAATTTCCTTAACTTAATGGCAGTGGGTTGTAGGGTGGGGTGTTGAAGTTGTCTTCGTGCCCTCAAAAATACAAAAAATAACGTAAAAGACGCAAAAGACGCAAAAGAATGCAAAAGAGATTTATTAAAAGGCCTCGAAAACGTCTTTTAGCGTCTGTTGCAAAAAAGCGCGTTTTTCACGCAAACGTTTTGCACAGCAAAACTTTTGCGTGAAAACCTGTTTTTAATAGGCTGTCAACAAAATCCGTTATAACCAAGAATGGTTTTATTATTCCGTTCCCAAACTCACATTTGAACTGCCTTTCACACTTTCTAGCCCATCACCCAAAGGTTCATTCTGACAAGTAAAACCACGTAACTTGCCAGTAGGCAAAGTGACTTCTACCCCGCCTTCTGTCCCATCATCTTCTTCATACACCGTGTAGCGATGTGTCTTTTTTGAAAAGAACAGCGTATATCCAGTGTCGTCTTCTGTGAGACGAAATTGGTTTTCAACGCTACCATATGCCATTTCGATATCTCCAAGTCTGCCAAAGCGATACAAGGCGTGACTACCCGCTAAACAAACAGACAAGTTTTTTCCTTCCTCTACCAGACAATTAAACGCCACCTTTTCGCCTTCCTGACAATGACTCGCCGCAGTCGCGACTGTTGATGGTGACGGCATTGGCTTATCGGCTGGGTTATCTATGCTGATCTCAGGCAAAGTGGCTTCAGGCACAGGCGCTTCTTTTGAAGATTGCGACAGGCAACCCGATATGACAAAAGCTAATGTGGGTGCAAGTATGAGTATTTTGTTCATTTAAAGAACTCTCCTTTTCAAAAAGAAATATAGCGTTTCCCTTTTGTATGAAATACATCAGTTGTAGGGGGCAAGCCCTTGTGGTTGCCCTATTTTGTATTTAACCCAATCGAAAAATGCTATAACAAAAATAACAAGGATTTATTATCATCAAGCTTTTAATTCTATTTTGTCACTTTACCGGATAAATGATTGATTCATAATAGATATCAAGCAATTAATGTTTTTAAATTTGACAAAGTAGAATTAATTTATCCATTTCAATCTGTCTCAAATCTAAACGTTTGTCAAAAACGCGAGGCATTATGCGCCCATATACTCACGAATGCAAGACTTGTTAAACGCCAATTTTGAACGACTGATAATCATTCGCATTTCATTAATTCAAATACATTTTTTGCAAATATCGAATAGAACGCAGATAATACTGATAATCATGATTGGCGCTGATTTTTTTTTAATCTTTTAAATATTTTAATCAGTGTTAATCATGATAATCATGATAATCAGCGTTCTATCTAATCTATTACTTTCATTACATTTATAGTTGCGTGGTGGGCAGCAAAAACGCCCTACAAAAAATGTTAAAAGATTTATGCGTACCTACTTATATAAAAATGGAATCCAAAGCTTTAACTTTTGGCTTTGAAAATCAAAAATGGAAATGACACAGCTTAAAGCATTACTCAATCAAATACTTGCGGAACATGATGCCCCTAGTGTGCGCTATCGTGGCTTAGCCATTTCTACTCATGTTGTTGAAGCGTTATCACTGATTACCCAAACCTTACAGATTTTATTACCCAGTTATACGTTATGGGAGTTGGGCCAAAATGAGGCCCCAGCATTACCGATCCATCGCGCTGATTTTATTGAAAAAGCTTTTGAAATGCCTCAAACCGGATTAATCATTTCTTTACCTGAAAACGGGATGTTTGAGTGGTCAAATCTTGAACAACGCGCTTTTTGGGCTGCCTTGAGCGAAACTTATGAACGACATACCGTCATTGCTGTTTTTGCTGATACCTTTGAAAATACTAGCCAGGTTGAACCTTATTTCAATGTTAAATCGTTATCATCACTGCCGCTTCGCGTCTGGATTTCAAAATATCAATTTTGATTTTCAAAAGGGCGAACACGCAAGGGCAGCCCCTATGAATTGTTCAAAAGGGCGAACACGTAGGTTCGCCCCTACGTTCAAAAGGGCGAACCCGGAAATTTTATAACAGACATAAGAGGCTATCATGTTTGAACTTAAAATCACTAACTTGAGTCAGGCCCGTCACTTATCACAACATTGGGCAACCTATACGATTAGTTTGCTTGATCCTGATCTGATAGATTATGATACGGAAGGATTCCCAAAAACGAGTCAATATGGCAAGTTGCGACGTTACTATTTTCATGATTTAGAACCGAGATATAAAGATCATCTGCTCCCTTTGCTAGGCGGAAAAGCTGTCGTTGCAACTCGTGAACAAATGCAAGAGATTTTGGAATTTACGGCATCGCTTAAGTCTACAGATAAACTACTGGTTCATTGTCATGCTGGCATGTCACGCTCAACCGCTGTCGCTTGTGGTGTTCTTTGTCAACATGGATTAACACCGATTGAGGCAGTGAAACATGTTGTCTCAGTACGCCCAATCGCTATGCCAAATCGACATATCCTCAAGCTATTGGATGATCTGTTAAAACTTGATGGTAAGCTGGTTGTTGCAGGTACAGAAGATATTTTTGCCTTTAGTTCAAAGGATAAATTATCAGTCTTCGATTATCAATGAACAATGATCATATCAATATTAATGGTGGGCAAGCGGGCTATAAGATCAGGGTGGGCGCATTTCTAAAAAAAGAGTCATTATCAATCTTGGTTGAGTTGTACAAAAGCCCGATTTACGTTCCAAATTTATTTTGCTTGTTGTTTTGTGGAGACGACTTGCCAACCGAATTTGGGTTATCTGTTATTTTTAGGATTGACACATGTCTCATTAGCAGAATACGGGGCGCGTTCTGAAGCGCCTCAAGATGTGCGAGATCGCTTAAAAACAATTGAAGGCCGTTTTACCAGTTTAAAAGTTGAATTAAAACCTTCATAATCATAATGTTATCACTTGGGGCACAACGTTCTTGGACAGAAAAGGGGCAGACTTACTTAGCACAGTCTCATACGGCTATTGATTCTCTTGCTGCTGTCTGTGGAAAATTGCCCTTGTTCCAAAATATGACTCAAGACTTACCGAAAATCATTCGTGATTGTTATCCCTTGCATGTGATAACGGCTGCTGCCTTATTTGCGATTTCTACCCGTTATGCTCAAGCCACGCGAACCGCTTTTACGTTTTTTCGAGATTTAAATGGGCAAACGTTTGAGCGTTCGATTAGTGAAGCGGGTTTATTTAGGCGTGAATTGATTCGTTTACCCGAATTGATTGAATATTATGGTGACAAAATGGAAAAAGAGGCCTCTGGCATGATGGAAATGTATCGTCGCGCCATTGCCGAGGTACGTGCCAAGGGGGATGAGTGCGAAAATAAAGTCAATATTATAGGGGTATTGCTGCTTTCTAAAGTGCTTGGCGAGCATTTTCAAGCCACTGAAACGTTTATAGCGGCCGCATTATGGGATGAAAAGCTGAATCAGTCCACCATAGAAACCTTGCAAAAAGAGTTAGTCTGGTTAAAAGAGGCGGGATTAATCTGGAAAAATGAAGTGACGGAGTTATGGAGCTTAGCTGGTGAAGCTTGGGTTGATCCAGAATCCTTAATTAAGAAAAAGCAAGACTCTATTACATTAAGTGAGACATGGGCTTTGTTTACACAGTACCCATATATGTGTGATGATTTGTTGCCACTTCTTGGCAAGCATGATCTTGAACCTTCTCCTTGTGGTATTGTTCGTTCTTACTCAGTTGATTTGTTGACTTCGCCTTTTAAAATGTCAACGACTCAAGCAGACAATCTATCCAAAGCAGCACAACTGTTTTTAGTGATGGCAAGAGACAGTGAGGCGGCAATCCAAGCACAACAAGTTTGTCAAACGGTGTCGTTTCGTCAAGTTTATTATTGGATTCCACGCGAAGGTACACGACGTTTAAATGATAAATTGCGTCGTTATGTTGCCATTGAAGAGTTGTTAAAACAAAAAACGCATGGGGAGGGGTTAAAACGACAGTTTGAAGCCAGGTGGGAAGAAAATCGTCAAGCTTTGACACATCAGATGAGTGAATTATTTGGACGACAAGGTTTAGTGTCTGGGCTCGCCCTGATTTTTCGTGCTGGTGAAGATACGCAGTTGACTTGCACAAGTTGGCATGATTTCAGAATTTTTCTGACTCAAGCAGTGCATCAAGAATACCCTAGCGAGATTTATGTGTGTAGTATGGGCTTAAACAATGTTGATGATGAAATCTATACCAGTCATTCAAAAGTGATTGATGTTGTGCATAAAATCTTAAATTTTGATAATAATGTGGCTTATCAAAATGATTTACTAGGTGAGAAAGAGACGAGTCAAACGGCGGCGATTATTGACGGTATTTTGGGGCAGTATGCTAATCAATTATTTATAGAACGTGAAAATGGATGGGATATCAAAATCGTTGAAGAAACGAAAGGGGCAATGTATGACGTTTTGAGCCTCATTCGCAATGAGTTGTTAAGGAAGCGAGAAAAGCCGTATAAAATCAGTGAATTACGAAAAAAATTGATGAAACCGCCTTATGGTTTACCCCCCAGTGCTTATGCCATACTCACAGCAGTTGCGTTGCGTAAAGACATTAAGCGTTTAGCTTGGGTGAACCTGAAAACCAATGAACCTTTTGAAAAAACCTTAGCGAAAGCTTTTACGGCTAACAGTACGCTTGAAATACGGCTGCAAGATTTTGGTAAGAAGCAATTGCTCATTCTCCGATTATTAGCCGAAATACTGAATATTTCACGAGTACCGAAAACGGATGACAATGAGTATGCGAGACAAGCTGTTCAAACGCTGAGACAGTTTATCAAACAACTGCCTGATACGGTTAAAGAAGCGCCGAGATTGGATGAGAAAGCGCGTCAATTAGCGAAATTTTTCCGCGCCGTTGGAAAAACGCCGCATGATCTGGCTGATTTATTGATCCAGTTAACCAATATCCAAACGGAGCAAAAATCAGATTTTGGGGCGATGAACAATTATCCGCAAACCCAGCAACAACTTGCAGAGATCATTCACGCCTTTGAGAAGATTAAAAATGAACGTCTCCATGCCTTGCGTCAAGTTTTAAGGGAACACGTTCCTGAATCAATGACTGAAAGAGCCGTTTTATTAGAAAAATTGCACAACGTGGGTACAATACAAGCCATGAACTTGGCTGAAGTCATTGGCACAGAAGCGATAAATGAAAGCATGATTGAACGTATTGTCCAAAATGTTCTGCATAAAGCCTTTGATCAGTGTAGCGAAATTGAGATTGGACAACTGATTGGCGAACTCAAAGTTTTATTTGAAAACGCGCAAAAGCCTAGGCAACCGGCTTTAATGCCACAAGCATCAATACAGCACTCCTTACCTCAACAAGGCCCGCCATTGGCGAATCTTTATCGGGTCGCAGAACCGACTCTTGATCCTCAGACGTTAAAGATAATCAATGACTTACGAGAAGTGATTGCGCCTTACCAAACGCGCGTTGATAAAAAAAGAGTGCTAACAGCAATTCAACAAGTGTATGCAGAAATTGATAAGTTATCATTGTGAATTGTGATATTGTGATATAGAACGCTGATTCTGATGATTCAACTGATTTAGCTTCGCTGACCTTCGGTTCCACGCAAAAAACTTTTGCGTGGAACACTGATCAAAAATTAGCCTACTTCACCGCCGTGCCCAAAAGGTGGATGCCCGATGTCGTGGCTTAGACAAATTGCTTCGATTTGAAAAAGCGAAGGGCTCCGATCTTTTATTTGCTGAAGATAAATTCTTCTGGTTTCGTTGATGTTCACATATACCTGAGCCAATTTGTGCGACTTCTAAAGAATGCGTAAGACGTGTTCTGTAAAAATCGTTTTCTCCGATACCGAGAATTTGTGTTTTGTTTTGAAGGCGTATGAAAGACGAAAAATGAATGATTCTTGCTCTATCCCTCTGAGCGTCGTCGTTAGTGCTTTCGGCATTAAATGGCTTTCGTTTTTCTTCGTCGCGGGTTTGACGCTCATCCCACATTAATTCTCCTTTTATATATAATGCCCACTGTTGAGCGGCACTTTCCAAGGACAGGACGTAAATTGGTAGCGAAAACGCCTTGTTATCCTGAGTGACAACTGCCCGTAGCAACTTGGACGAAGCGCAGAAGGGTGGAGCGTTTCATCAGGATAACACCGTTCTTCAGCCGCGCGTTTTTTTGTGTCGGCTCCAAGACCAAGTTAGAATGAATTTTACTTTGACCCCCATAATATAGGTGCATTTACCCATAATGTTGCTTTCTATGGCAGTTAGGACATAATGCGATGGCATTTTCTACTGTGTCATCTCCACCATCTGATAGCCTTTGCTTGTGATGCACTTCAAGATATGGAGTATTATTTGACTTCTTTATAAATGGAGCTTCTTTTTTGCATATCTCGCAAAAACCTTTTGCTTTGAGTAAAACTTCTGCAACCACATCAGGATTGCGATTAAAGGAAACATAACTTCTAGTTGTTGTAGTTGGTTTTTTAGGTGCTTTCTTTAATCTTGCCTTTCTACTTTTTTGATTGCTATTCATAGAGTCATATACTTGACTCATAAAATCAGACTCTATTTTTTCACTAAGGTCAATTTTAAAAACTATATTATTCGATAGAACTGCCTTTTTTTCATTCGATAGAACTGCCTTTTTTTCATTCGATAGAACGGCCTTTTCTACTTCTGATGAATATGCCTTTGGTAATCTGAATTCCCCACCACTTGTAACCTTGTATCTTCCAGTTACTTCTAAATCAGAAAGTATAAAAGTAATTTTTACAGTTAATCCATCAGATATACCATGCTCTTCTCTTATGGTTTTGGGTATTGACCAAGTTGAAAACTGTTTTCTTCTTTCTCCATCTGATGTATATAATTTTGGTTCCCATTTCATATGGTTGACCTCTCTGTTTTGCATGCACCTAATGCCCAATGTTGAGCGGCACTTTCCATGGACGTAAATTGTCCGTTCCAACGCCTGGTTATCCTGAGTGACAACTGCCCGTAGCGACAGGGACTAAGTGCAGTAAGGCGGAGCATTTCATCAGGATAACGCTGTGATAACCGGATTTTGAGCGCAACGAAAAATTCAGGTTAATCATTTTGTTAGACAATTTATTTTTTAGTGGCTTCTAGGTAAATGGCATTCATTGACATCTCTTCTATTAGCTCTACTTTACACTCATCTACAACAAATCCAGTATCTGAAACCCAGGACGTGAGCTTATTTTGGGTATATTTTGATGCAACTATATTTGAATCTTCACCATAGTCAATAAAACCAGAACCTTCCCAAGCTGCAATTACTAATTGCCCCTCAGCACACAGACTTCGATTCCATTCTTTAAAAGCTTTGACAACGTTAGTGGGATCAATGTGGTGTATTGCAAAAAAACTTATGATGGCTGCTGAAGAGCATGGAGAAATCAAGCTCATATCACACATATCACCTACCAATATTATAGCATTATTACCTAATTTTTTACTGGCAATATCAACCATATGTTTTGATAAATCAATACCAATTAGTGATCGACTAGCATCATAGTTTGAGTGGTAAAAATCCAGCATATGACCAGTGCCACAAGATGTATCTACGAGTGATCCTGATAGACTATTAATTCGGTTAGCTAGTCTGGAAAGTGTATCTGAGTAGATAGGTAGTTTAATTTCTATATCCATCATCTTGTTATATGAGTCAGCAGATTCTTCATATAGCTTTTTTACTTCACTTAATTTTGATGTATTCATATATTTTCCGGTCTAACTCTCCAAGTTGAGCGGCATTTTCCATGGACGTTAATTGGTAGCGAGAACGCTTGGTTATCCTGAGCGACAACCGCCCGTAACGACAGGGACTAAGTGGAGCACGTAGCACGTAGCACGTAGCACGTAGCACGTAGCACGTAGGTTGGACTGACGAGAGGAAGTCCAACATTTTGGAGTTATCATCTTTGAACGTTGGAGTTCGCCAGCTCACTCCAACCTACGCGCTAAAATAGCATATAACGCTATTGTAGTAGTAGGTTGGACTGACGAGAGGAAGTCCAACATTTTGGAGTTATCATCTTTGAACGTTGGAGTTCGCCAGCTCACTCCAACCTACGCGCTACGCGCTACGCGCTACGCGCTTGGGCCAGATTTAATTCGAGCCTGACCCCTTTTTTAGGTTGACCGTAATAATAGGACGGAATTTTGTAATCAAATCCTGACTTAACTGATCACGATCAGATATAATTTTTTCAATAAGTCTTGTTATGTTTCCTGTAGAGCCAACCGCTCCTCTTGCTCCCAATTGCATTGCTGGTAAGATTTGATTTTCATCACCTTGGTATGTGATTATATGGTGAACATATTGTTTAAAAACTTCAATATCACCAGAATCATCTTTAAACGCCTGAATTAAATCTTTTTTAATCAATTATTTAATGATTGCTGGATCGATATTTTGAGTATTTGCATGGACAGAAATATTATAAATCATCAAAGGATATTGACTTTTTAATTTCTGCAAATGGGGAATAATCTCCATACTATTAGTTCTTACCATTCCATTTCTTCACCAAAAAGATTATAAAATTTTCCATGTTCAAAATTAAATAATCGTTTGTACAGAATTTTAGCTGCTTCATCCGGTGTTTTATCCGCATCCATTGAGGCTATATCTGTTTTCAAACGACCTGGATGAATTGAACAAATCTTTAAACCTGAGTTTATGTATTCTCTGCACATACACTGAGTAAGCATATTTTGTGCTGATTTAGCTATTCGGTAAGCATAAGAACATGAAAGATCGTCAAGTTCTCCTTTTGATGTTTTGCTTATAGAACCAAAACGTGAGGAAACATTTATCACAATTCCAGATCTTTTCATAAGAGGTAATACAGATTGAGATACTCTAAGAACTCCTAAACAGTGTACATTGAAAAGGGATAAAATTTCATCTGGTGAGGTATCATTTAGCAATATACTATTGCCTCCAATCCCTGCATTATTTATCAACAAGTCTATGGTTTTGAAAGATTTTAAAGATGCATTGATAGAATTCAGAACATTATTCTCAGTAATATCAGCTATTATTGGAAAGCAAAACTTACCACCAATTATTTTAAGAGTTTGTGCATCTTTACCCTTTCTCACAATGGGTATAACATTCCATTCATGTGAAATGAATTGATTGTATAGGGCATATCCAAAACCTCTGCTTGCTCCTGTAATAACAACTGATTTATTCATTTTTTCCTTTTTAATTTAAAAAATCTAATGCCAGATGTTGAGCGGCATTTTCCAAGGACGTAAATTGGTAGCGAAAACGCCTTGTTATCCTGAGTGACAACTGCCCGTAATGACTGTGTAGTAGGGCGGTGCGTTTCATCAGGATAACACCGTTCTTGAGTCGCCGAAGGTCGGCTCCAAGACCAAGTTAGAATTAATTTGACTCTGACCCCCAATTATTTATTTTGAAAATATATAGAATTAATTTGACTCTGACCCCAATTATTTGTGCAACGCCTTGTTATACGAGTGTTGCATGAGGTAATAATTTACCACTATAGCTGAGTAATTTACCAATAATTAATATCTTTAATGTAACAGAAAATTCATACATTTCATTCTTTATTTGTTTGTAAGCATGTGAAGATGGAAATAACCATAACGGCATAGAAATTCCCATAAATTTAATTTTTCTTTGAACCCAATGCCAACCACCCTCGAATATTTTAACGCCAAGAATTAGTGATAATTTTCCTGTCGTTTCAGACCAATAACCTGTTGGATAATTTCCATGTGGAGTAAAAACAGAAACCATTTTGTGCTTTAAATCAAATTGTCGATACCAATATAGTGATCCATTTTTATGAGTAATTAATACTTTGAAGTCATGATTACCTGCATTACTGGGCAAACCAAGTTTAGCAGCTAATTTACGACCGATTACACCAGAAATACCCGAGCCAAACTCAAGATTGACAGTGCCTGTTAACTCTCCTCCATTACGATGCAAATCTTGCAACATTGGATGAAGCTCAGCAAAACTTTTTCCAAACCAATCTATTACTGGATTATTCATATTTAACTCGTATAACTCTCAAGTTGAGCGACATTTTCCACGGACGTAAATTGGTAGCGAGAACGCTTGGTTATCCATCGTTCCACCCGCCCTGAGCGACTTGGACTAAGCGCAGTAAGGCGAAACGTTTCATTAGGATAACACCGCTCATCAACCGCGCGGCTTGAGACAAAGGCTGCAAAGTTTAGTTAGAATTAATTTTACTCTGATCACAATTACCCCAATTATCATTAAAAATAAGTTTTCACAGCAAATTCAAATTGATTAATAAAAATATCTTTAAATGCCGTTATATTATTTTGTTCATAAAATAACAACATCGCTTTTTTATAATCAATTGAATTAACGGTTCTAAAAGAAATTGGACAATAATTATGACTGATTAAAACAGCATTACTGATGATTCTTGCTGTCCTTTTGTTACCATCGTTAAATGCTTGAATGTATGATATTAATACCAACAGCAATAATGCTTTTTCAAAACTATTTTTTTTACTGTTGACTAAGTTGCACATATCACACAAAGCTTCTTTAATCTGAAACTCATTATCCAAAGGTTTATAATTAGTGCCTAAAATGCCTACTCTTCTTTTACGGATATTACGATCAATTCCTAAATCTCGAATCAAAATACTATGAATATCCTCAATTCTAGCTAGAGTCAATGGTGTCACATAATCGGGTTCAGCAATAATAAAATCTAATGCGGCTTTATGATTTAGTAACATTGTGGCATCGTCTTTTGCCTTTCCTTCGGCCGTTTCTTGTTCTTTTAACAAGCGTTCTGTTTCCAGTAAAGAATAGGTATTGCCTTCAATTTGTGATGACTTCCAACTTAAATCAATGGCTAAACGTTCAAGCTCTCTCGAATATTCAGAATGAGACAATTGAGATATATTGTTTGTGTATTCTTCTTGAAGTTTTTTTAAATGTTGTAATTCCTCCTTTGTGAATAAATCGACATTAGTAAGCACTTCAGTTATCAATGAAAAATTAAAATGGCCCTTAACCTGACGTTCATCTTGTTCTTTTTTAAAATAGTTCTCAATGTTTAATGGATAAAATAGTTCATAAGTTACTGATATTTTATAGGTAGTTCCTCTACCCTTACCCATTGATGAAATCAGGTTTTTAGCTTTTAATTTCGCTAGAATCCTTTTCAATGTGGCATAACTAATATCTATACCTAAACCCTCAGATATCTCTTTGGAAGATAAATTGGGTTGATTATACATAAGCTCAATAACAAGTTTGCTGTTTTTATCTAACATAATGCATGGTATTGAAGCTCAAAATTAAATGGTTTAGAGTTCATAATACACTATAAATGAGCCCTATTACTCATGATTTTGAGCTTCAATTTATATCCAAAATTTAAAAATACCTATTTTAGGCTTATTTTCTAAGCCATGCCACTGGATTAAATAATTGGGGACAGAGTACAAAATCTACTGATTAACACTGATCAAAAATCAGTTTCACTTAAGAAGTTTCGCTTCGCTATACAAAGAGCGTGAAAATCATGAGCAATCAGTATGTCACTTAAGAAGTTTTTGCGCGCAAAAACTGAAATTCACGCAAAAGTTTCGCTTAGCGAAACTTTTGCGTGAAATTTAGCTTCGCAAAATGTGACATATCAGCGTTCTATTCATAGCCTTATCAAGCCGACAATTTGATGACTTCTCGAATCACACGTTCAACCGCTTGTTCATTCTCATCTTGAAGGGCGTGGCTGATTTCGTCGCCAATTGTTTTATCTTCGTTGAACTTGTCCAAGAAAGTATCCAGTACTTTTAATCCTTTCGCCGTTAAAACGATGCCATTGAAACTGTTGTAATGGAGTTCTTGGTAGTGAATGACATTTTCTCGTTGCAAAAAACGAATGGTGGCAAAATAGTTGTCTGTCTTCTCTTCGTCAAGAGATTCGGCTAAGTCATCAACAACGATATTCGTTTCTCTCGGAAAGGCTTGATAAAGTAATCTCAAGAGAAGTGCTGCACATTGGTTGAAATCATTTCTGTTGTTGTTAATCATTTTGATGCTTATTCACAAGCTTTTGCTTCTACAAACTAACTCCCTGTGGTTAAAGCGGCTTGCAATGCTCTCAAAGCTTGCCCTCTATGGCTTAACTGATTTTTAACATCGGGGGGCAATTGCGCTGCGGCACAGTGATGGGTTGGCACGTAAAAGAAGGGATCGTAACCAAAGCCATTTTCACCACGCGGTTCATGTAAAATCTGCCCTTCCCAAGTGCCTTGACAAATCAAGGGCATCGGATCGTTGGCGTGCTGCATGTAGACAATGACGCAGTGGTATCGGGCGGTGCGTTGTTCATCTGGCACCCCTTTTAATTTTTCTAATAGGAGGGCATTATTGTCGTCATCGGTTGCGTGTTCGCCGGCAAAGCGTGCTGAGTAAATACCTGGAGCGCCATTGAGCGCATCGACTTCAATGCCTGAATCGTCTGACATGGCGGGTAAACCGGTGTGTTGAGCGGCATTGCGTGCCTTGATTAAGGCATTTTCAACAAAGCTCAGTCCCGTTTCTGGCACATCGGGTACATTAAATTGGCTTTGTGGTACGACTTCTAAATGAAATTCGGATAGTATTTGTGCAAATTCGCGTAATTTGCCGGGATTGCCACTGGCTAAAACGATGGTTTTCACAGTTATTTTGACTCTAAGGGGTGGATATTAAAACCTGACAGGTTTTAAAAACCTGTCAGGTTTGGGGGTTATTTTGACTCTAAGGGGTAGATATTAAAACCTGACAGGTTTTAAAAACCTGTCAGGTTTGGGCGTTATTTTGACTCTAAGGGGTAGATATTAAAACCTGACAGGTTTTAAAAAACCTGTCAGGTTTGGGGGTTATTTTGACTTTAAGGGGTGGATATTAAAACCTGACAGGTTTTTAAAACCTGTCAGGTTTGGGCCCGTCTTTTTGGGGAGCCCGTGATTAAAACGGTACGTCTTCATCAAAATTTTTATCGGGTGGCGGTGTTGTGGTGCCGGTTACGGGTGGCTGTGGCGGAATAGGTTGTCCCGTGTTTTGATTTGGGTAGGCGGGTGGCGGAACGGGTTGGCCTCCTGCTTGTTGAGTATAGGGCTGCGCGGGTGCTTGGCCCGCGCCTTGAGCGGGCGGTACAGGGGCATAGCCACCACTTGATGCGCCATCATAGCTACCTGGGGCACCATAACTGGCACCGCCACTGTCATTGCGACTGCCTAACATTTGCATGTCACGAGCAACAATTTCAGTGCTGTAGCGGTCTTGACCTGTATTTTTATCTTGCCATTTGCTGGTTCGTAAACTACCTTCCACATAAATTTGTGAGCCTTTGTGTAGATATTGTTTGACAATTTCAGCTAGGCGATCAAAAAAAACAACACGGTGCCACTCCGTTTCATCTCGCCACTCGCCAGTTTGTTTGTCTTTAGTTGAAAAACTGGTAGCCAAACTCACATGGGCAACGGAAGTGCCGGAGGGCGTGGAACGCATGTCGGGATCATTTCCCAAGTTGCCTACTAATATAACTTTATTCACACCTCTTGACATATTTATTTACCTTTTTCAAGTTAATCAACGAATTAGCAGCGCACTTCATTCAGAACGGCACATTCAGTCAACGCTGCCATGTCTAATATTTTGCTATCGACTTTCAGATAAGCAACCTCATCTTCAATAATAATCACAACTTCAGCCACGCCTGGTACTTGCATCAAACAATGGGTTAATTGATTGGCCTTTTGTTTGTCAAGTTGGCCAATGTTGAGTAAGTGGCTGGTTAAGTAATGTGGTTTTTGCATGGTTGCTGCTAGTATAAACCAAATCACCGTTAATGTGGCACAAAAAGCAAAGACGGCGCTGATACTATAATGTTGATGCAGCCAGCCACCCATGACTCCGCCTAAAAAGGCACCAAAAAATTGGGCGCTTGAATAGACACCCATTGCTGTACCTTTACTTTCCGCAGGTGCGATTTTGCTGATGAGGGAAGGTAGGCTGGCTTCAAGTAAGTTAATCGCTGTGAAGAAGAAAAAGAGCATGAGTATCATACCGATCAAGTGATCATGTAAGTAACTCAAACCCAGTTGAGAGAAACCTAGTAGAGCTATTGCGCCAACAAAAACGAGTTTGATGTGGCGATATTTTTCTGCAAAGATGATGAAAGGTATCATGGCGATGACAGAAGCAATGAGTACCGGTACATAAACCAGCCAATGGTGTTCAGCATCCACTTTGGTGTTTAAAACAATTGGCAATACGACAAACAATGAAGTCAGTAATAAATGGAGTGATAAAATACCAAAATCTAGGCGTAATAATTGGGTATCTTGTAAAACCCGTTTAAATTGTGTCGGGGCCGGTTCAGTATCACGGTGAAAACGACAACTTAGGGGTTGGGGTACAATCAAGTACAAGATAGCAATGCCGATTAAGGCAAACATGGCCGTCAACCAAAAAAGGCCGGGTACACTTATCCAACGGTAGAATAAAGGGCCCAGTGCTAAAGCTAAAATAAATGAACTGCCGATGCTCATACCCATGATAGCCATCGCTTTAGTGCGGTGTTCTTCACGGGTTAAATCGGCCGTCATAGCGAGTGTTGCAGAGGCAATGGCTCCACAGCCCTGTATGGCGCGGCCTATAATAATACCCATAATGGAAGTCGAAAGCGCCGCTATGACACTACCCACCGCAAATAGAAGTAAACCAATATAAATGATAGGTTTACGTCCAAAACGGTCAGATAACATGCCAAATGGAATTTGGAAAATCGCTTGAGTCAGGCCGTAGATTCCTATTGCGAGTCCTACCAAAGTAGGGGTTGTATCCGGTAAATCTTGTGCAAAAATGGCGAAAACGGGGAGAATCATAAATAGGCCCATCATTCGTATGGACATAATACTGGCGAGTGCCATAGTGGCACGTCGCTCCCCATGAGTCATATTATTGTTAGGAATCATAAATTTTAATGATAAAGCTTGTAGCGAAATAATATCAAATGCGAAACTTTGGAAAGAAGAAAATCAACTCAAAAATACCACAACCCTTGAACTACAAGGTACGATTTATTGATGAAAAAAATAACGCAAAAGACGTTTTCACGCGCGTGAAAAAGAGACGCAAGAGAGGCTTCGATTTCTCTTTCTTACCGAGCATCTTTAGCGTCTTTAGCGTCTTTAGCGTCTTTAGCGTTTAGAACGATTTCAATCGTGTTAAAAATTCATCCCCCAATTTCTTCAACAAGCTCAGGAACCAAGCTTCGGGCCTGGTGAAAACGGGGGAAAATCTAGTTGGGCATTTTGTATTCAATCAAACGACGACGTTGCCCGCGCCAGCGGTGATAGTAATAAGATAATTGTCCAATGGCAATGGGTAAACACTGAAATTGTGAGTGTAGTCCATATAAAAACAAGGTAAGCGGGTTGCTTGATTTCCAACGTGCTTTGATAGCACTACGCATACTCAGCAATAGAAATACTATAGCGTTTCCCGATCTCATGACGTACACTTATGTCAAGTAGGTATGCAAAGGGCGCATTCCCAAAAAAAGGGTCATTATCAATCGCACCTTCGCGAAAATAACAGGCATTCCAATCGGGCCGAAAGCAAAATAACAGGCATTCCAATCGGGCCGAAAGCAAAATAACAAGCATTCCAATCGGGCCGAAAGCAAAATAACAGGCATTCCAATCGGGCCGAAAGCAAAATAAATTTTGCACTCCAATTGACCAAAAGCAAAACAAATTTTGCACTCCAATTGACCGAAAGCAGCTTGGATCGGACTGCCATCAGTGGAATCCGAATCGACTTCGTAAACTAAATCCTTGATTTTTAATATAAAAATATTTTGTACGCCAATGGGTTACGGGGATGAAGGGACAAGTCTATTGTGAAAAGATGAATGAATTTCAGTTTTAAATGACCCATATTATTAAGTATGAATTGATGAACATTCAATGCCAAAGTAATCGCTTAAGCAATCCCCGTTTTAATTTGCCTCCCGTTTCATATTCTTCAAGGAGTTCCGCAAAATAACCTCCCCCTCGAAAGACTTCAACCCGATTAAGTACCGAGCCAACCACTGGCGGATTTAAACGCTCCAATAATTGTGCCGCTCGCTTGAGTTCACCCGGCATAACGACGGAAGCTTCAACTACCAGTAAGACACCGCCTGCCATTTCGCCTAACAATTCTGCATCGGCTGATAACAACAGAGGCGGGGTATCCATCAGTATCAGATCGTAATGGGCATTGAGTTGTTTAAGCACAGAGCGCAATTTACCATAAGTGGCTAAATGACGCTTAGGTGTGTCACCAACAGGCAAGCGATCCGGTAAATCAGCCGTGGCAGGTACGATCAACATTTCTGGTGATAGAACCCTATCACTGTCTTGGTTTAATAAGGTTGTCAATCCTTGAGAAGAGGTTGCGCCACCATAACGGGGATCGGGTTGAAACGCATTCAGTTCCACCGCTAAGGTATTCACCCCTAACTCACTTAGCAAATGTGCTAATTCTAAAGTCAGCGTTGTGGTGCCACCACCTGGTTTAACCGAAGTGAGAACAAAACCAGTCGTTTCATGGGTATGCCAATCGCGTTCTAATGCCAATGCCATACGACGCAGGTAATCCGTCGCCAATTGTTCAGTACTCCGGTTGTAACGTTCTAAAATCCAAGCCATGGGTGGAAAGCCCAGAATTTTATGCACTTCCCCCGGGGTGCGTATGCGCCGATCTAGCATATCTATCAGGATTGGCACAGCTATCCCTAAACCAAGGGCAACGACGACGAATATTAAAACAATTTGTTTGCGTCCGCCTTTGATTGGATAGCGCGGTGGTGTGGCAGACGTGTTTAAGCGTATAAATCCTGGGGCAGTTGCTTCAACGGTCAAAAAGTCAATGCGGTTATTGATTTTATTCAACTGTTTGTAAGTACGCAAAATCTCTTTATTGAGTACCAGTGCTTTATTATAGAGATTGGCATAGTGGATGGCTTTTGTGCGTTGCAGTTCAATTTCGCCGGCCAAGGCTTGCTCAAGACGTTGCGTTTGATAAATCTCAGCTTGAGCTTTTTCCAATAAACGGTCACGGATTTCTTGATACAAATCACGAGTTGCGCGTTCCATTTCTTGGTCGATTTGAGCAATTTCTCTTTCGGCACGACGCTTACTCGGATGTTTTGAAGTTAAACCTAAAGTTTGGGTCAACAATTCTGTACGTCGTTCAATCAATTTCATTTTATAACTGGTGAGTACCCTATCATTAGCAACCATTTCTCTGACAAGTGTCTCTAACGTCGTTTTACCATGAAGTTGTTGTTTTTTCAAAGCGGCTAAACGGGTTTCTGCCTCAACGCGCTGGCGACGTGCGAGCGTAAAAGCAGAGGTATTCTCAATTAAAATGTCATCATAAGGATTTAAGCGGTTTTCTTGAAAGGTTGTCACACCCAGTTCTTCAGCAATTCCCATACGGTGTTTATGCTTTTCTGAAATTAAACGCTCTAATTCCTCCCGACGTTTGTTCAATTTTTTAATTCTACCATCACTATCATAAAATATCTCTGCTTTCGCTTTTTTCAAATAAACTTCTACAATACTATTGACGACAATATCCAATCCTTTTGCACTCGAACCCGTGAGTTGAACAGTAATAAATGGGTTATTACGTTGACTTTTGACTTTCAAGGCTTTTTTTAAACGGCTCTGAGCTTGCTTGTCAGTTTCTTCGGGCAGTAACCAATTTTTTCGGACTTCAGGCCTTTGTAACGCTTCTTGCAAAACATCGCTGCGCCTGATCATGTTAGTCTGTTGCTTAACATATAATATGTAATTATTACGATTTAAATCCATCCCTCTTTCTGAATCAAGCGTGGGGATAAACTTGGGTGACACAAGCACCACCGCTTGCGCCATGTAAACCGATTGACCTGTTTTCAACGCAACCGGCACACCAAGCGCACTGACTAGAACAAAAATAAGTAATGCCAGCCATTTGTATTTTAAAAGGCTAACTAGGGGTTTGAATCGACCGGTCGAAATAGAGTGTTCTTCTGTAGATGAAGCTGTAGATACAGGAGGTGGCATATTTATTATCAGTTATCAGTTATCAGTTCCACGCAAAAGTTTTTGCGCGCAAAAACTTTATTTCACGCTAAAGTTTCGCGGAGCGAAACTTTATTTCACGCTTTCACGCTAAAGTTTCGCGGAGCGAAACTTTAGCGTGAAAAGTTGCGCGCAACTTTTGCGTGAAATGTGAAATGTGGAAATCAGTTATCACGGATAGAACGCTGATTAAACTGATTTCGGTGCAAGAATTATAATGATTATCACTTAAAATTTTCACTGCATTTATTAACCATATTTAGGCCATTATCAAAACTTAACTTATAAAAACAAACTGTCAACTATTTTGAAGGGTGCCTTTTACAATACATTCGCCAAATTGTAAAAATTGTCAATTTCAAGCATAAGTCAATTTTTAACTTATTGCATTTTGCTAAAAATCAATCTTTTTTTGGAAATGTGTAGTGGTCAAATTGATCTTGAACAATTAATATTAATTATTAATCAGCGAAAATCAGGACAATCAGTGCAATCAGCGTTCTATCAAGGATTTGTTCGTACCTTCATTTTCTGTTTAACATTTAGCGTAGCCGACCTTCGGTTCACGCAAGTGTTTTTGCGCGCAAAAACATTATTTCACGCTAAAGTTTCGCTTCGCGAAACTTTATTTCACGCAAAAGTTGCGCGCAACTTTTGCGTGAAATGTGAAATGTGAAATCCTGTTGACCACTACACTTTTTTTGGAAATGGCTCATTTTTAAAATTAGCGAAGGTATTGGCAAAAGTTTTTGTATGCAAAAACTTTTGCTTGGAATACTTTAACCTAAAATTGATAACGGATAACTGATAACGGAACACTGAACGCTGAACACTGATAACTGAACACTGATATTTATTCTAAGCCCGAGTTCGCCGCTTGTTTCGCTTCAATCTCAGCCTGTTTTGCTCTTAATTCTTCTTCTTCTTGATCAAGTTTACGACGTTGGCTATCAGCCTGAATTGAGACGATATCGGCATAAATGCCCAACATGGTTGTAAAAGGGTTTAGAAATTGTATAGCATAGTTGATTTTGGCAATCGTATTGGTTGGCACATAGATAATATCACCTTCTTGAAGGGCCACATTCATTTTTTGATTAGGTGTGATTAATTCATTTAGTGCCATGGGCTGATTGAGTCCTTCTTCAGGGCGGATAACATTAATTCTATTGGGAGCGGCATCTCTAGTTGGGCCCCCTGCCTTTGCAAGTAATTCAATAAAAGACATATTGCGGGTAAGGCGAAAAGCGCCTGGACGACGCACTTCACCTAGCACATACACTAATTTTTCTTCTATATCAGGAATATAGACAATATCATTGCGTTGCAATTTAAGATTGAGGGATAAATCTTTGCCCGTCAACAACGGTTCAAGTTCAATCCACACCACCTGATCACGCCCCCGAAATATAGCACAGTGCGTAAAGGGCAAAGTTTGTGCCTCTCCTTGCAAACCACTGGCCTCGGCAAAACCACCCGCTAACGAGATCGCTTCAAGCAAGCTGGGTGTCGTCATACCAAAGTGTACTTCGCCAGGGTGAGCCACGCGCCCTAATACTAACACCCGGTTGGACGTATAACGATCTACCCGCACAGCGACAGATAAATCAAGATAATAGGGGGCCAGTTTTGTGGTAATGGTTTTGGCCGCCTGTTCGCGGGATAAATTATTCAATTCAATAGGCCCGACAAGTGGCAAAGTAATCTTGCCATCAGGGCCCACTGTATGTTTGCCCGATAATTCTGAATAGCCCCATACTTCGACGGTTATTTCGTCACCGGTACCCACGCGATAATTTTCGTCGTTTTCTGTCACAGCGGCTTGAAAGCCACTTAAAGTGCCAGGGGGAGTCACCATGATTTCCTGACGGGCAGCCGGGCGCACAAAATTATCGGGAATGGAAACCGTTGAACTACAGCCTATTAGCAATACCACGCACATCCATAACGGCAATAGCCAATAAGCCTTAAAATAATAATCTAATTTTGGAATAGGGATAAAAGATTTGATTAAGTTTGACATAAAGATTGAGTACAATGTGCTAAAGCGGCAGCCTCGTCAATATAAATACTGAAAATGTTTTGCAAGTGTATGAGTTCAATCAAGGTACGCACGGGTGGAGTGGGATTAAGTAATAAAACCTCGCCTTGGTGTTCCTGTGCCGTTTTGAGGGCAGAAACGAATACCGAAAGGGCTCTCGCATCAATAACATTTAATTGTGTCAGATCAATAATTAAATAAGGCGATATCTTTTCAATAAGATCAATCAGTTGTCTTCGTACAGGCGCGGTATCAATATTGATTAAACTCCCTGACAATGTGACAATAGGTATGCCTTGTTTTGTTTGATAAGTCAATGTTGTATGTTGAAACATTTTAGAATTTTGCAAGATTGAATTTTTCTGATATCAACAGTTCAGATGTTCTTATGTTCATTTTTTAAGCATGAAAACATGAAATACACTTTAGAAAGTCTTTTTAATGAGTGGCATAAATTTGCTTTTATGTATTTCACGCTAAAGTATAGCGAAGCTTCACTACGCGCGCGAAACGTGTTTTTGTTGCCCACCATCCTCATGAAAAAGTTTTTCAGGCAAAAGTTTAGCTTCGCTGACCTTCGGTTCGCTTCGCTGTACTTTTGCCTGAAAATTTGTTACCGCGCTAAGTATAAACAAATAAATAGACTAAAAACTTGATAGAACGCTGATATTTAGTTCGGTTCACGCTTCAGTTTTTGCGCGCAAAAACTGAATTTAGCTTCGCTGGCCTTCGGCTCACGCTAATGTTTCGCTTCGCTATACATTAGCGTGAAATGTGAAATGCTGATTGTCATGATT
>QNEL01000025.1 GCA_003645185.1 Candidatus Parabeggiatoa sp. nov. 3 | reverse complement strand
GAAAGTAATTAAAACTTCTTTATTATCCAATTTCTTTCCTTTTTCCATTAAAATCTTATGAGAATTGAACAGTTGAACACTCATTGGCCTCTCGTTGATATTTTAAAATGGAACAATTGAACAATCATTTCACCCATATTGACATCTAAAACTGAACAACTGAACATTAAAAAATATTTAACAAAATCAACTACTTATTTTTATTCTTCTTTCTTACATAACAGAATAGCGCAACTTTTCAAAATATTGGAGGTTGCAATGAATAAATAATTTGGGCAAAATTATTAACTAACTATTTTTTATCAAAGCAAAATAAATTTGGAACGAAAATAGGAAACAAAATAAATTTTAATTGACTGTAAAAGGGTACTATTTTAAAAATGTTAAAACAATTACAAGTCCAAAATTTTAAGTCCATTTTCTCCGAGACTGTTGAGCTTGGACAACTTAATGTTTTTATTGGTGAAAATGGTTCTGGTAAGTCTAATTTGTTAGAAGCTTTGGCGCTAATGAGCGCGGCAAAACAGCAACGCTTAGATATTGAAGGCCTTTATTCTAAAGGGGTGAGGGTTGCTAAGCCTGAATTAACTTTTAGCTCATTTAATGGGCTCCGGCTAAAACAACAGATTGAAATGAGCCTTGCTTTTCAAAGTGAAAAGCAATTAATGACGATTAAGTCGGTGCTTGAAACCGAGCAGACTGATGAGGCTGTCGTCAAGTGGTTTGATAGCTTTGAACAAAAAGCGCAAGCACAGGAGCAAGAAGAAATTTTGAAACACGCGCTTAATATTAGTGCAGCAGAAGAAGAGAAGCTTGAATTAATTCGGGCCTTGTCTGAGCAAAGGCGTATTGAGAAATCCGCGCTTTATCATCCTATTCAAAATTATCTTATTTACAGTTTGGATACAAAAGCTTTACGAGGACTTTCTTTTGAGAGTAAAAAAGCGCCTTTGGGTATCAATGGTGAAGGCTTAGATATTTTGCTGGCCAATTTTTCTGAACAAGAGTTGACTCAATTGCAGGAATACGCTTATTTTGTCAATTGGTTGGATGAGATTGTGCTAGACACAGACGATTTAATGGCCTTTTCCGATCTCAAACAAGGGAAAAGCCTCTCTAAACTTTATTTCAAAGATAAGTTTATGCGGAAAAAAAACAATATTTTTTCTGCCGAAAATGCGAATGAAGGGGTGTTGCATATTTTGTTTTATCTGGCGCTGTTTATTAGTCATAAAACGCCGACTTTGTTTGCGATAGATAATATTGAATCTCACCTGAATCCCCATTTATGTACGGCATTAACGAGAGTGATTTGCAAATTGGCTAAACAAACCAATAAGCAGGCACTGATAACGACACATAATCCGGCAATATTAGATGGCCTTAATTTAAATGATGAGGATATCCGGCTATTTGAAATTTATAGAAATGATGAAGGCCATACCAAAATTCGTCGCATACAACTCAATCCCGAATCCAAGCCAATGAAGATCAAATTGTCTGAGCTTTGGATGAGAGGTTATTTGGGCGCGATTTCCAAACAGTTTTGAAAAACATCGCCTATTTAAAAAATAGGCGTTTAGTTTGGGCCGTTCAAACGAACCTTGAAACGATGTCAAAACCGACTGATTGAAAGGCAAAAAAAATGAGAATAGGTATTATTGCCGAAGGAACAACAGATCAAGCTGTATTAGAAAATATTTTAAAAGGTTTGGGCTATGATGAAAGTGATCTGATTCCGATTAGGCCGGATTTATCAATGGATGAAACCGATAAACAATTTTATAACGTTGATACGTTTGGTGGCTGGGAATATGTTAAAAAAGATTGCATTGAACGCACAAAGTTAGACGAGTTTTTTATGATTGCTGATAACCAATCTATTATTATTCAAGTTGATACATTAGAAATCAATGAAAGTCAGTCGTTAATCAAAAAGCCACAAAAACAAAACAATCCGAATTATGCCCAAGAATTGAAGGCTTATGCACAGACATTAAGACAATCTGTGATTGATATCATCAATGGATGGTTAGAAAACAATTATCAAGAAAAACTGTTCTATGCGATTTGCATAGAAGAAATGGAATCTTGGATTTTAACCATTCATACCCAAAAAGATACCCTTCATGCTGCGAATCCTAAAGAAACATTAAAATATGTTTTAAAAGGGAAATTATCGGTTGGAGATAAGGCGTGTTATAAGGCGATTTCCAAAGCGTTTAGAAAAAGGAAAAAGTTATTATTTTATAGTCAATTCAATGACAGTCTTGAAGCGTTTCTTGACTCTTTTTCTTGAAAACGGTAATGGGAAGAGCGAGGTTGAAGTTTTTTATGATTGATCAGCATTTGTACTTCATTCAATCGGAAAACGCTATAATTATAATTACAGCATATACAAAGGAATAGGAAGGAATAGACACAGAAGATGGATTTAGCACATTACGCTCAACAATATAAACGCTTTTTGTGGTGTTTGAAACTGATTTCTCAAACCATGCCATTACGTTTTGGCTATCCAATGGCTGCTTTATCTGCCCATTATCTTAGCCCGCGTCGTGATGAAAAGGAGCAGGTGATTCAAACCGTTGAAGCTTGTCTTGGCAATGAGGGGATCAATCCTGAAAAGACTTGGCATGATTTCTTGAATCATGTTGGCGCGACTGATATGAACACGTTTTTATATCGGCATCTGAATCAAGATTGGCTGAAACGGCATGTCGATATCGACAGTGAATTGGATATACCGGCCGCTTTAGCAGAAGGGAAGGGCCTGTTATTGATGACTTATCATAACCATTATCCTCATTTTTTTGCGGTATTACTGGGGTTGATGGGTTATAAAACGTATTTAATCGCGCGCGATTATACGACGACACCGATTTATCCTTTTCTTGAAAAGATGGCGATTCAATACTATAGCGATTGCGAATCCCATTTTCAGGGGGGTTCTTATATTTATGTGAGTGATAATACGGCGATGTCTAATATGCGTTCGATTCATCACGCTTTGAAAAGGGGGAATATCGTTGTCAGTTTGAACGATTTTCCGAATACTTTTGCGCCTAAAAGAAGTATGACGGTTGAATTTTTTGGACGGCCGTTGACTTGCCCGATTGGTACGGTACAAATGGCTTTAAAACAGGGGGCCGTTATCGGCGCTGGTTGGGTGCGTTGGATAGGACAAGATCGTTATCACTTAGAAATCAAGGCTTTAGATGCACAAGGCGATGTTGATCATATCATGCAGCAATATTTTGAGTTATTGGGATCATTGATCAAAACGGATCCGAGTATTTGGGAAGGGTGGCGATGGTTAAATCCTTAAACTCGATGCTCAAAATAACGACAAGGATTTGATATAAGTAGGTACGCATAAATCTTTTAACATTTTCTGTATTTCACGCTAAAGTTTCGCTCCGCGAAACTTTAGCGTGAAATGGTGGGTAGCGTGTTTTTGCTGCCCACCAGCCTGATCAACAAAATGTTAATCAACTTTTGCGTACCTACTTATTGCGGTTAGTTTTCGTTCCAAATTGATTTTGCGGTTAATTTTCGTTCCAAATTGATTTTGCGGTTAGCATGGTGGGCAAGCGGGCGATTCGTTTTTGGGTTGATTTGGAGTTCATTGCCGCTAAGCGATCCCACCCTACGAAGATATCTCTACCATGACACTGAAATACGTTCAAATCGAAACGACGACTGTTTGTAATCAACGCTGTTATTTTTGTCCGGTATCGTTGGAAAAGCGAGCATTGGAAAAAATGTCGATGGCGATTTTTGATAAAATCGTAGACGGAATACGCGGCTATCCGCTTGAAAATGTTCATATTAGTGGGTTCAATGAACCGACTTATGATAAACAATTTGTTGATAGAGTGGCGCGTTTAAACCAGGCAGGTTTTAAGGTTTTAATCACGACAAATGCTTCGGGCCTGAAACCGGCTTTAACGATGGATTTACTGAAAGCGGGTGTCACGACTTTTGTGATCAATCTCTCAACATTAGATGAGACGCAATATTATCAAACTAGGGGAACCCATGATCTCAAACGTGTGATATCTCATATTCAATTCCTCTTAGCCGAAGTTGAAAAGCAAAATGATAAAACGGAAGTGAAACTGTTGATAGTGGGGCATTTGGATAAGCAACATAGTCTCAATATTCAGCAGGTGATGACGGCCTTTTCCGATTCTACGGTACCCGATTTCGTTATCAGCCCGCTTTCTGATTTTGCGGGTAAACCAACTGAGATGTTATCAAAAACACCGTTTTATCATAAAACGTTACGCGGTTGTGCAACAGGCCGTCAAAATCAATGGTTACATTTTGTCCCTTCAGGCGAAGCGATATTATGTTGTCAAGATTACTTAGGGCACTATAAAATCGGCCTTATGGCACAAAACACCGCTGCCGAAATTGAACAAGGCGAACAACTCAGGCAATTTCGGCGTTGGGTATCTGGAGAAGAATCGGCCCCTGAAGACTTTATTTGTCGTACTTGTGTCTTTGCTTTAAGTGATGAGCCTTATGCTGAGAAGCTAGAAAAGTTGTTTTGTCAATGCTGTGTTTTAGCTGATGAGTTAGGCATTGAAAATGCCTGTCAACGTTGTGTGATCAGTGCTTATACAAAGGTAGGCCCTATAGTTTTTCAAACAAGTTAAAAAGGGCGAACACATAGGTTCGCCCCTACAACTGATAACTGATAACTGATAACTGAATGGAAATCTACGCGATTGAACTGACGAGCCGTTGTAATTTGCGTTGTCATTATTGTCCACAACCCTCTATGCAACGCGCTAAAGAAGATATGCCATTAGAAGTCTTTGAGAAAACCTTGGATTATCCTTTCTGGAAGGATGTTGTGGCTGGCCACCTGTTTGGTGAAGCACTTTTGCATCCTGATTTGATTGACATAACCCGACTGTGCCATGAGCGAGGCTTAGCCTTTGGGTTTTCGACTAATGCGGTACTTTTGGAAATGGATTATCTCAAAAAACTGATTGATGCGGGCTTAGCATGGATTATGATTTCTTTCCATATTCCACGCGCCAAGGATTGGGTTGAAGCGATACAAAAAGCGTTTCCTAAGTTTCCGGTTTTAAGCAGTACACTAGAAATCAAACACGATTGGGCTGGGCAAGTCACCTCAAGAAGAGTGGTTAACTATGCTAATCTGGGGGATTGTATTTTCCATACTTATAATCTAGTGAGTATTTCGGCACAAGCTGAAATATTGCCCTGCTGCATAGACGTTGAAGCGCGACAAAGTATGGGCCCTCTTTTCGATTTAACGCCAGAAGCCTTTGCGGCCAAGGAAAACAAAGTTTGGTTTGATCTTTGCGCCCAGTGTCACATGCGCGATAACCCCGAAAATTTAGATGCCCTTTATGCCGCTTACCAAGCTATGGGGGATAAAATTCATCGTTATTATAAGAGTACAGCGGATTAACGGTATAAACGGATTAGACTTAGCATCGTCATAAGGTTGCTATTACTTTTAATTTTTAAGCCAACAGTTTTCAAAAGTTGTCTTATAGCTTAAAAAAGGGGGTGGTGACTAACCCAATACGAAAATTATAACGATGGACAGTATAGTTTATTGGTATTGATCTAATCCGTTGATTCCAAAAATCCGCTGTACTAACATGAAATAATGGGAATTAGTTGGTTTGGAAGGTGGGATAAAACTAATTGACATAAAAAAACCCTCTACCTGTTGGGGCGAGGGTTAAAAATAGCAACAAATGCTGGGGGACCAGGATTCGAACCTGGGCTAACGGAGTCAGAGTCCGTTGTCCTACCACTAAACGACCCCCCAATCAGTTATCAGTTATCAGTTTCACGCAAAAGTTTTTGCGCGCAAAAACTTTTGCGTGAAAATCAGTTATCAATGATCAGTTATCAGCTATCATTAATATCATTTGCATGATTACCTTTTGGTACGTTCAACTAAAAAGGCTCTCATGAACAAACGCGGAGCTATTCTAATCAAATCAAAAAATATAAGCAAGTCTTTTTTCAAAATTGATATTATTCATGAACGCATGAACTTTGCCGATGACTATATTATTAATGTTTCGTAAATTTGCTTTTGAGCAAATTATTAAATGAATTGTAGTGTCAGATTGATGTTGAACAGGCCATTAATCTTAATCAGCGTAAATCAGTGCAATCAGCGTTCTATCCCGTTTTTAGATTTGTTCGTTCCCTCATTTTCTGTTTAACATCCGGTTGAACACTACAAAATTATTAATAAATAGGTTAATCTTCAGACTCAAACAATTAACACGCGGAAATAAATTTAACTTTTGGCAACCCCAGGTTGCCACCTGGGGCTATTCATATTCAACCCCTTCAGGGTTGTGCGTTTTAATTTTTTTTTATGATCGATTTTGTACGTAATTCAATTGGGAAACGTTAAAGCTAAAAGTTTAAATTATGCCCGCGTGCAGTATAGTATTAAATAATAGTGATGAGGATTATTTAAAATGATTATACTGCGTCTTCCAGTACAATTTGTACAAATGGTTTTAATGTATTTTCTGCAATGATTAAATCTATTTTTTGTTCTCCAATTAATTCATAAAGCTTTATTTTGATTCGTATTTTTTACCAGTAAATCAATATCGCCTCCTTTTTTGCTATCATCAACCCGTGAACCAAATAGATAAATTAATGCTTTTGGATCAAAAGCATGAATCGTTTGTTTAATATTTTGTCTTTCTTTTTGACTAAGGCGCATAGCGATAATAAAAAAAAAACCTGACAGGTTTTCAAAACCTGTCAGGTTTGGGCCGAAAATTAACGTTTTGAGTATTGTGGCCGTTTACGGGCCTTATGTAAGCCCACTTTTTTACGTTCAACGGTACGAGAATCACGGGTGACAAATCCGGCTTTACGCAAAGCAGCACGAAAACTTTCATCGTATAGCATCAAGGCACGAGTCAAGCCATGTCGAATCGCGCCAGCTTGACCAGTAGTGCCACCACCACGCACTGTGGCATTTACATCAAAGGTGTCTAAGCAATTCACTACCTTTAAGGCCTGACGTACTACCATACGGGCCGTTTTACGCCCGAAGTATTCATCTAATGGACAACCATTAACCGTAATATTACCTTGTCCTGGTTTCATAAACACGCGGGCTGCCGAACTTTTACGTCGCCCGGTACCATAGTATTGTTCTAACATAACGCTTTAGCCGTTTAGAGTAAAAGGAATGGGTTGTTGAGCAGCATGCTTATGTTCTGGGCCAACATAAACTTTTAGTTTGCGAAACATATCGCGGCCTAGAGGCCCTCTAGGCAACATGCGTTTAACCGCAAGTTGGATAATTCGCTCTGGGGCTTTTTGGATGAGTTTATCAAAACTGATTGATTTTATGCCACCTGGATAACCACTATGGTGATGATACATTTTATCCGTTCTTTTATTACCCGTTACGCGCACTTTTTCGGCATTAATAACAACAATATAATCGCCTGTATCAACGTGTGGGGTATATTCTGGTTTATGTTTGCCACGCAAACGTTTGGCAATTTCACTAGCCATTCGCCCTAATACCAATTCGTTAGCATCAATAACAAACCATTCATGATTAACGTTTTCGGGTTTGGCGGAAAATGTTTTCATTCGCAATACACTCCATCGTTAGAATGAAAAATGAAAAATGACAAACTGTCATTATAATGAACAATGAACAGTTATTGATTTAATTATCAATTCGCCAAAATTGAGTTTTTAAAAAAAACGCATACTACGAGTTAGTTGGGAGACTGTCAAGGCCCTTTTTAGATTTATAACGCAAGAGGCGCAAAAGACGTAAGAGACGCAGGCTTCGAGGCAAGCGTTTTTTTGACGGATTTGAATGGTGGGCAACATAAACTACGTAGGGAGCCTTACATTCATTAAATGGTGGGCAACATAAACACGTAGGGAGCCCTACATTGATTTGGTGGGCAACAAAAACCCGTAGGGAGCCCTACATTCATTAAATGGTGGGCAACAAAAAACCGTTACCCACCCTACATTTAAACGTACTTCACTTCTAAAATTCGTAGGGAGCCCTACATTAAATGGTGGGCAACAAAAAACCGTAGGGAGCCCTACATTTAAACGTACTTCACTTCTAAAATTTCGTACTCTTTTTTGCCACCTGGCGCTTCGACAGTTGCGATCTCGCCTTCTTCTTTGCCGATAAGGGCGCGGGCAATCGGTGAACTGATTGAAACTAGGTTGGCTTTGATATCGGCCTCGTCATTGCCAACGATTTGATAAGACACTTCGTCTTCTGTTTCGATATTCATCAATTCGACTGTCGCACCAAAGACGACTTTGCCTTTCACATTCAGTTTGCTGACGTCGATGATTTCTGCATTGGCCAGTTTATTTTCTAGTTCGTTGATACGCCCTTCAATAAAACTCTGTTGCTCACGCGCTGCGTGATATTCGGCATTTTCCTTTAAGTCACCCAAGGCACGCGCTTCGGCAATGGCTTGAATAACTTCTGGGCGTTCTTTTGTTTTCAAGTTGTGTAATTCCTCGCGCAACTTTTGTTCGCCCTGGGTTGTCATAATTGATTTAGTCATATAGTTGTTATGCCTTGTAATTCTTGGTGTAAATCTTGTAAACGATTAATATCGGTTACATCTTTTGTTTTCAGGGCCAACATTGTCGCTCTGGCACCTGCTATTGTTGTAGTGTAACTTACCTTATGTTGTAACGCGGTGCGGCGAATCGTATAAGAATCAGCTATGGCCTGTTTACCTTCCGTCGTATTGACGATAAAGCTGATGTCGTCATTTTTGATCAGATCAACAATGTCTGGTCTACCTTCCAACACTTTGTTGATGATTTTACAGGTAATACCCGCTTCAAGGAAAGTTTGTGCTGTCCCGCGTGTTGCTAAGAGTTCAAAACCTAATACGGCTAATTCTCTCGCAATATCCATAGCTGCCGGTTTATCGACATCGCGCACACTGAATAGGACTATCCCAGAATCCGGTAAACTGCTACCCGCTGCCAGTTGTGATTTGGCAAAGGCTTCACCAAAACTCCGGCCGACCCCCATGACTTCTCCGGTTGATTTCATTTCTGGACTGAGTAAGGGATCAACGCCGGAAAATTTTGCAAAGGGGAATACGGCTTCTTTGACGGAATAATAATTGGGAACGCATTCTTGGGTGATGCCTTGTGTCGTTAAGCTTTGGCCAACCATACAGCGAACGGCAATTCGTGCTAAAGATAAACCGGTTGCTTTAGAGTCAAAGGGCACCGTGCGTGAGGCACGCGGATTGACTTCTAAGATGTAAATGGTTTGGTTTTGAATAGCAAACTGTGCATTCACTAGTCCTACCACATTTAAGGCCATTGCCATACGGGTCATTTGTTCGCGTAATTGATCTTGTATCATAGCGGACAAACCATAAGGCGGTAATGAACAGGCTGAATCGCCTGAGTGTACACCGGCCTGTTCAATATGTTCCATTATACCCCCAATCAAGACTTGTTCGCCATCACATATCGCATCAATATCCACTTCTATGGCATTATCCAAAAAACGATCCAATAACACGGGGGCGTCATTGGAAACGGCGACAGCTTGAAGCATATAGTTTTTTAAATCCTCTGGCTGATAAACGATTTCCATGGCTCGCCCACCCAAAACATAAGAGGGTCGTACAACCAAGGGATAACCAATTTCTTCAGCCCGTTTTAAAGCTTCGGAGCTGGTGCGAGCAGTACGATTATGAGGCTGTCGTAATCCAAGTTGACTGATTAGGTGTTGAAAACGGGAACGATCTTCGGCCAGATCAATTGAATCAGGGCTTGTTCCAATCATTGGCGCACCGGCTGCTTCTAAGGCCCGTGCTAATTTTAATGGCGTTTGTCCACCATATTGAACGATCACGCCTTTTGGTTTTTCGACTGCAATGATTTCTAAGACATCTTCTAGCGTCAACGGTTCAAAATATAACCGATCTGAGGTGTCATAATCGGTAGAAACGGTTTCTGGATTACAATTGACCATAATGGTTTCATAACCGTCTTCCCGTAAGGCCAGAGCGGCTTGTACACAACAATAATCAAATTCAATGCCTTGACCAATGCGATTGGGGCCACCCCCTAATATCATAATCTTATCGCGTTGAGTTGGGCAAGCTTCGCATTCTTCTTCATAAGTTGAATACATATAGGCCGTCGTGGCCGCAAACTCAGCGGCACAAGAATCGACACGCTTAAAAACAGGACGCACATTTAAATGGTGGCGTAAAGCAGTGATGCTTGTTTCATTCACATCTAATAATTGTGCCAAGCGTTGATCTGAAAAACCTTTACGTTTCAGAGTACGCAGTCTATCGGCATCCATCTTGTCTAGGCAGCCAATACATAAACTGGATTCTTCATCAACTAAATTCGCGATTTGAATCAAAAACCAAGGATCAATGGCTGTGAATTGGTAGATGTCTTCAAGAGTCCAACCTACCCGAAATGCGTCTGCGATATACCATAAACGTTCCGGCCCCGGAATTTGTAATTGATGTCGCAAGACATCACGCCCTGATGTGATATCCAAGCTGGGATCTAAACGCTTATCAAGTCCACTCACACCGATTTCTAAGCCACGTAACGCTTTTTGTAACGATTCTTGAAAAGTGCGTCCAATCGCCATGACTTCACCAACCGATTTCATTTGTGTGGTTAGCAAAGGTTCAGTTTGTGGAAATTTCTCAAAATCAAATCGGGGTAATTTAGTGACAACATAATCAATCGTTGGCTCAAAAGAGGCTGGAATCGCTCCCCCTGTAATTTCATTAGCCAATTCATCTAAGGTATAACCGACTGCTAACTTAGCCGCGACTTTGGCAATTGGAAACCCCGTTGCCTTAGAAGCCAGTGCAGAAGAGCGTGAAACCCGCGGATTCATCTCAATAATCATCATACATCCATCTTTGGGATTCATCGCAAATTGGACATTCGATCCGCCCGTATCCACACCAATCTCGCGCAACACGGCTATTGAAGCATTACGCATCAATTGATATTCTTTATCAGTCAAGGTTTGAATAGGGGCTACTGTAATCGAATCACCAGTATGCACGCCCATTGGATCAAAGTTTTCGATTGAACAAACGATAATGCAGTTATCTTTATGATCGCGCACCACCTCCATTTCAAACTCTTTCCAACCTAAAACCGATTCTTCAATTAACAATTCATTAATAGGCGATAAGTCTAAACCGCGTTCACAAATCAAGGTAAACTCTTTACGGTTATAAGCGATACCACCACCTGTGCCCCCCAAAGTAAAAGAGGGTCGAATGACGATTGGAAAACCGATTTGGCTTTGCGCCTCAAAGGCTTCATCCAGATGACGTGCAATGAAAGATCGCGGCATTTCCAAATTGATTCGACGCATCGCATCGCGGAATTTTTCCCGATCCTCGGCCTTTTCAATCGCTTCAATAGAAGCCCCGATCATTTCTACCCCAAACTGCTCTAACACGCCTTCACGCGCTAAATCCAAGGCACAATTCAGGCCGGTTTGTCCCCCCATTGTAGGCAATAATGCTTCAGGGCGTTCTCGTTCAATAATCCGTGCCACCGTTTCCCACTGAATCGGTTCAATATAAGTCGCATCGGCCATTTTAGGATCAGTCATAATCGTCGCCGGATTAGAATTGACCAAAATGACACGATATCCCTCTTCTCGCAACGCTTTACAGGCTTGAGCGCCTGAGTAATCAAATTCACAAGCTTGACCAATCACAATCGGGCCAGCCCCAATAATCAAAATGCTTTTTAAATCAGTACGTTTCATGTTCTTTAAAAATCAAAATGTATTTCACGCGCTTTGTTTCGCTCCGCGAAACAAAGCGCGTGAAATGGTGGGTAACGTGTTTTTGTTGCCCACCATTTAAAAATATTATTAAAATTTGTCTCTAACGATGAGACTTTAGCCTGAAAAACCATTTCAGGGTTGTGGATTTTAATCGGTGATTTTTATGATTGATTCGCCCAGCACTTATCCTTGTCGAATAAACAATCCTTGTAAAATTTAAATGGTGGGCAACATAAACACGTTACCCACCATTTCACGCGCTTTGTTTCGCTCCGCGAAACAAAGCGCGTGAAATACATTTAATTATTGGTGGGCAACATAAACACGTTACCCACCATTTCACGCGCGTCGTGAAGCGGAGCGAAACAAAGCGCGTGAAATACATTTGAGAATTGATTCATTGAAAACAGTTCAATGTGACATTAAACCAATAAATTGGTCAAACAAAGCGGCCACATCATGGGGCCCTGGACTGGCCTCTGGATGCCCTTGAAAACTAAATGCGGGTTTATCGGTTCGTCGTATGCCTTGCAAAGAGCCATCAAATAAAGAACGATGTGTCGCTTGCACCGTAGCGGGTAAACTGGTTTCATCAATTGCAAAGCCATGATTTTGACTCGTAATCATCACACGCCCCGTCGCTAAGTCTTGAACCGGATGATTAGCGCCATGATGACCAAATTTCATTTTAAGCGTTTTAGCACCACAGGCTAAACCCAATAATTGATGGCCTAAACAAATCCCAAAAGTGGGTATTTGAGCATCAACAATTTCGCGAATCGCTTCAATCGCATAATCACACGGTTCTGGATCCCCAGGGCCATTCGATAAAAACACGCCATTTGGTTTCTCTTTAAGCACGTCACTGGCAGACGTTTGCGCTGGCACCACAGTGACACGACAACCGCGTTCAACCAATAATCGCAATATATTGTGTTTAACGCCAAAATCGTAAGCGACGATATGCCATTGTTGTGGTGGCGGTGTTTGGGCAGCATCCGTATTGAGAAACCAAGCGCCTTTATCCCACTCGTAAGCCTGTTGCGTAGACACCTCTTTCGCCAAATCCATACCTTGCAAACCAGCAAAGGCCTTAGCGGCGGCAATAGCCGCCTCAGCGTCAATCTGATCTGGGGCTGCGGCCACTAAACATCCATTTTGAGCCCCCTTTTCGCGCAAAATGCGCGTTAAACGTCGCGTATCAATACCAGCAATACTGACAACTTCATGTCGTTGTAAATAAGTCTCAAGAGAGCCCTCTGATCGCCAATTACTGTCCAACAAGGGCAAATCACGAATCACTAATCCTGCTGCAAAAACAGTTTGTGATTCTTCATCTTGTGTATTAATACCCACATTTCCTATATGGGGATAAGTTAAAGTCACAACTTGTTGACAATAAGACGGATCAGTTAAAATTTCTTGGTAGCCCGTCATAGCGGTATTAAAAACCACCTCACCAACACGTTGACCAGCAACACCAATTGACTGGCCATAAAATAAACTACCGTCTGCTAAAGCTAATAAGGCCGCGTGTTTCAAAATAAATAGTCCCCATGTTATCAGTTATCAATGTTGACTTCAGTTATAGATTATACATGACTTGTGTGAGTGGCTTCGGTTCGATTTTGCCACTTCAATACACGGAAATACACGGAAATATTCTGTGCTTTCTGTGTCATTCCGTGGCTATTTTGATGATTGATTTCCCGATGCGTCGTTTTTGCGCGCAAAAACGGGTTAAGTGGAATTGATAATTGATAATTGATAATTAATAAAATAATTGATAACGGATAAAAATTAGGCTACACTAGACAATAAGGAGTTGGTTGGGCAGTCGCTGTATTGTTAACACAATATAGAGGAAAGTCCGGGCTTCATAGGGCAGGGTGCCAGGTAACGCCTGGGAGGCGTGAGCCTACGGAAAGTGCCACAGAAAATATACCGCTTTTTTCAGTGAACAATGTGCCGTTATCAGTGAATTGTTTGACTTAGGTTTGCTGGTAGCGCGTTACGGGTAACTGGGCGAAGTAAGGGTGAAAAGGTGTCGGTAAGAGCGCACCGCGTTGGTGGTAACATCAATGGCAGGGTAAACCCCACCTGAAGCAAGACCAAATAATGGAATTGTATTTAATTATACAGATGTGGTCCGCATCGTTCCAGGGTAGGTCGCAAGAGGTGCTTGGTGACAAGCATCCCAGATGAATGGCTGCTACATGGGTTCGCCTATTCCTATACGGGAGAAGTGGGCTCGTGAACAGAACCCGGCTTATAGACTAACTCCTTTTATCCTATTTAATGTTAAATAAAATTCTAATTGTTTTTGCTTACACAACACAGAGTTCACTGAGGAACACAGAGTTTCACAGAGCAAACAACAGTAAACATACCAACAATGGGCAATCAGTCGTGTTGTCCTTATTTTTGTAGGGGCAAGTCGTAGCGAAAGTCCTTGTGTAAAGTATTCCCTTTAACTACCCAATGCCAATAACCGAAAGTCACTGTAAAATCTTCTATGCCAACTCGAAATGAATTAAAAGAACTTGCTAAACTTCGACTAGAAGAAGCAGAAACCCTGTTTGATGCCGGTTTATATGATGGTGCAGTTTACGTCTGTGGTTATGTCATTGAATTTGCATTAAAGGCAAGAATTTGTAAACTATTGGACACGGATGAATATCCATCCACTGGAAAATTTAAGTCCATTTATGCGGTTCATGATTTTGAGCAACTCCTCGTATTATCGGGGCTGAAAAAAAAGAGCAGTTTGGCTCATGTTGATTTGCATACCAACTGGTCTCTAATAATACCTTGGTCTCCAGAAATGAGATATAAACCCAAAGGCTCAATTTCAAAAGACGAAGCTGAACAAATCCTTAATGCAATACGTGATAAACCTAATGGAGTCTATCGATGGATCATGAAATATTGGTAAAAGAGTTTTGTCAAATAACCAAAATTCTCAATAAAGAAAAAGGGCCTATTTCATTGTTGATGCTTAAAGCTTTTGATGCACAAATGAACGATTGGAATTTAATTGTCAGTGCGCCAGCTTATGATAATTTAATGTTGAAAACTGCCCTGACTGATTTAGTCACGAGGTTTAATAAACACCTGAGTCAAACTATCTCAGAACAAATCATACGTTCAACTATCCTAAAAACCACTGATCCTTTTGTCAAGGAAATCAATCAAGTATTCAAAGTGACCCATACCGTTAAATATGTTTATTCATCTGTCATATCAGGTATTTATCTTGAAAAAGCGATTATTTTTGAGTCTCATTCTATTAAGAATGCGTAGGTGGGAGGGTAAAAAGAATTGGAGGGCTTGGGTCAAGGAATGAGGAGAATCGGGCATCCCCCCTCAAAGGAGGGGGTTAAACCCGAAGGGATTGAATGTGAATAACCTTAAGGAAAGGGGAAAAAACGCTTAGAACGTATGTCTTATTCCCAACGTGAAGAGGTTTTCATCACGGTAATCGTTGTCGCTGTCAGTTTGACGGTAACCGCCATAAACATGGGTGCGCTTGCCAAAATGGTACTTGGCACCGAGGGACCAACTTAAGGCATCTTCATCCATCGGCTTACCATCTGGGCCATCGATTTTATTGGCATTTTTGATATCAGAAAGATAACCAGCAACCCAAGCACCGACACTGATATTACCTTTCGTGAAATCAAGAGAACCTAAGATGTATTTACCCCCGTCTGGGTTATTGTCAAAAGTGCCCATTTCAGCATCTTCGTACTGCAAGCCCAGTTTCACCATCGGGCCGAGGTTAAATACACCACCCACTTTCCAGTTAGCGAGACCTTCGTCCACCTCGGTTGTTGTCTCTTCCCGAACTTTGTCAGTGAGATCCGTTGCATCTTCACCCACTTTGTCAGCAATATCATCAATCGTTTCACTAATCGTGTCAGCGGCATCATCAACCGCATCGGTAATCGGGTTTGTCGCATCCTTCAAATCTGTGTAAGAAGCTGCCAACCAGACAGAAAACTTGTTGGGCATCGTATATTTAAATTCAAGTAGTCCTGCGCCATCCATCGCAGAACCATCATCAACAATACCCTGCATTCGGGCAGAAAATCCACCAAAGTTCACACCGAGCTCAAGAGAACCTTCTACGAAACCCTCATTCGTTAACCCCATGTCTCCACCACGAGTCGCGGCTGAACTGTTAACAACGTATTTATATCTGTCTTGAGGTTCAGGCAATTCAGTGCCGCCTGTCAATGTTGTAGCAGTGCTTGGGTCAACAACACGAAGCACCTGGTTGTATGCGCCACCACTCATACCCCCACCCGTGCCAGTCGATTGCAGAGATGTAAAAGCCCACGGTTCAATGAGTGCCCGAGAAGACTTGTATGCCCCTTCAAGGGTACCATAACGAAAATGGAAATTACTGCCTTTCAAACCTATCCAAGCTTGTTCACCGATTATTGAGTCGGAACCGAAGTTACCAGAAGTATTGAAACCCATATCATAACGCGCTTCCGCTTTCAGCGTATTGCTCAGTTTTTCATCCAAATCAAAGCGTATGTGGTTAGGCCCTTCGTTAAAAATGCTACCCAAAGAATCGTTGGTGAACATTTGACGATCGTCTGTCTCAAATGACTGTTTATCCCGATAGGCAGCAGCATCCTTCTTACCATCCGCAACTTCTGAATTGACAGCCTCTGCTTGAATGAGCCCCGAAACTCTGACATCAGCGTGGCTTGCCACAGGGGCCGCCAACGCTGCGGCCACGGCCAAAGTAAGTATTTTTCGATTCATGAAAGTGTCTCCGTTATGCTCGCTTTAAATTTAAATAATTAAATAAACTAATTGCTGCCTTTTCAATTAAAAAAGACAGCAATTGAAAATAATTCTTATGTTGTGTTATGAATCTTCACTTTTCGATTTTTAATAAACCTGATAATAGTGAGGATTGAGGTTTTCAATAGAGGTGCGAACATTAACGCAAATTAAATAAAAATGCAACACTTGTTGTAAAAAAAAAACATTATCTTGGCCTGTGGTAGATATACAACACTCTAACGAATGGGTAATGGGGAATAGGGGATGGCAAATTTAATGGGATGCCATTAATCACTTATTGTCGTATTATAAAATTAGGAATCACTAATTATTAATTATAAAATAAGAAATTCACAATGCTTTATTTTTTGGCAACCCCAGGTTGCACCTGGGGCTATTCACATTCAACCCCTACGGGGTTGTGCTTTTTAAGATTTTTTTGATCGATTTGCTTTTGTAGTCCATCCAATCGCGAAAGCTTTTAAAAGTTTAAATTGTGCCCGCGTGCAGTATAGTTTCGCTGTACTACGCATCGAAAAAGTTTTTGCGTGAAAAATGAACATTCTCTTCACAATTCAGGCCCTTATTTACGAAACCACTGCCCTTCTTCATTTTGATACCACCATCCTGCTGAAGCCTGTTCTTGCCAACGTTGAGCAAAGGTTTTGCGAATCTCGTCTTCCCATTTTGGATGGCCATTTGCTAACGCGATTTCACGGTACAAGGCAAGACGATCTTCATTGGCTTCGGTGATCCTGCGATTAACCTGTTTACGAGAATCCAAAGGGATAATGGTTGGTTCGCGCATAGCAATCAAAGCATCATGGCTTAAACCGATTGCACCATTGTCGTAAAACGGCTTCAGTTTTTTATGCTTTTCTCTCATTGAAGCCATTCGCGTTTGAATAGCGGGTGCAGACATATCCAATTCCAGTGATTCAGCATCAGCATCCGTAGTGACTTCGTTAACCACATGATCGGCCGCTTGTTCAGGGCCAACCTTTTTTTCAGTCGTTGCAGGAAAAGTCACTTCAACCGTTACACAGGCATTCAAAAACAGGATAACAGCTACAAAAATGAGGGAAATTCGTAAAATGAACATAGTGTTTTTCCTTATGAATATCAGTAGCTCAAAAAAACGTATTAAAAACAAGATCATATCAATAAATCTTGAAGGCCCAATTTTCGTTATAAATTTATTTTCGCGAAGGTGCCCTTTCGTTCCAAATTTATTTTAGCAAAGGTATTTTCGTTCCGATGTGATTGAGCACAACCCCGTAGGGTTGAATGTGAAACTTCGTTGCCGAGCGTAGCGAGATCATAGCCCCAGGTGCAACCTCAATGCCACCTTCGCCTTCGCCTGGGCGAACACGCAGGTTCGCCCCTACAACCCCTGAATACGTGGGGTTTGGTAGGGGCATACCACCGCGAAAGCCCTTAACGAAGGTGGCATTGAGGTGCAACCTGGGGTTGCCAAAAAATTATAAAAGTTAATATTTAGCCCTTATTCAAAATTCAACAACAGGCTCCCCCGTCTTACCCGCAATAGCGAGTCTTTTCAAACGGTTGCGTAGCTCATTCACATCAACAGAGTGCGTGTGCCCAATCACATCAAGATGCGGTACCCCTTTGCCTTTAATAATATAGTAACCCTTCTCTGCTGGTAGAACCCCTCTCATTTGGCAAATCCCCTCTTTCAAGTGACAGCCCCAACCGATTCCTTCATAATGAAAATTATTAAACATATTCAACACACCATACGAAAGCGCCTTGACAGCGATACTGTCTAAGCCCGCAAGCGTTTTGACGGCCTGATGGCTAATGATATGTGGCTTATGATCATCTTTTGGCGTACCAAAATAGAGATCAAATGACACCGGCTGCCAATTCATTAATAGCAAATCGTGTATATAACCCGACAACTGGCCTTGAATTTCACCCAATTCAATCACATCCGTAGCACTTTTCAAATTCAGTTGATTGACATCAACATCCGCTTTCAATACCGGCCGTTGTCCAACCAAATCATCCATACTCAACGTATTAACAACAATATCACCCTCAAAAACGCCAATTCTGATTTTGTCATTGATTTCTAAATGATTATTGCGATAACTGACTGACGGCATATCCAACGACAATTGTCCAGTCAAAGGCGGGCCCGCTATCGCAGCACTTAAGGCCGACAGAGAAATCGGCACTAACTTCGCGCCCAATTGCAAAGCCATCTGCTCATCGCCTATATTGTCCAAATTCAATTGTTCAATCCGTATCGCGCCATCCAAAAGCGGTTGATGCCAAGGCTTTAACAACTTAACTTGCTTAGCACCTAAACCGAGATCGAAGCGACTCGCACTCAATTCAATTTTAGATTTAGATTCAGGCTTAGGCGCAATATAACCATAATCCCAACCCAGATGGCTTGGCAAAAGCTCAGGTTGATTATGCCATTCGATTTTACCGTTGAATCCACCCAAACCAAAACGTTGTTCCGAATCCTCCACATTAATATTAATGAACTCAGCCACCGCATGTTGCTTATCTTTCAGCCACGAAAACGAAGCCTTGATCGCGCCACTGGTGTCTAACGCCTTCACTTTCGTCTCATCATCGAATAAACCTTGCACATAATGCGTATACAAAGGTTTTAATGGCGTTTTATCCAACAGCACAGAAAGCGCATTCACCGAAACATTATCACCCAAACCAATATCGCCACTGCTTTTAACCGTTATCACATCCGTATGCGTATAAGCCAATTCATGTAGCTCCAAACGATCAGGCTGCCATACCAAATCAACCGACACCGTGATCGGCTGCTTCTTAGTGATTGTCAAATAAAGCGGATCAATCAACAGTTCAGCCTTTTTGAGTGTCACCGCGCCTTGCACACCAAATTTTTGCACCGTCTTCTTATCAGACTGTTGCGGCTTACTGCCTTCCCCAGATGGCTCTGATTGAGAAACGGGTGGATTTAAATTCTCAGATTGAGAAGCGGGTGGATTTAAATTTTTCGCTTGAAACGCGATTTTAATCGCTATATTTTCCCCAGCCTGTGTACCCGTCTGATTAGCCAAAAAACTCAAATCGCTGATCTGCCCCTCTATAGAAGCTTCACGCAAATCACTACTATCACCCGAAGCCTGAACTTTTAAACTCAAATTCCCCCCCAACTTCAAATGCTCAGGCAACTCAACAAACTTCCCAATTTTCGCCAATAATTGTTCAAAATCAAGCGTATTCACATTCAGTTGCGCCTGCCAACCCGTTGGAGCCGACTTCGCCCGCAAAGCGATATTGCCCCCCGCTAAAGCCATATCATCCACACTCAAATAGAGATATTGCGGATCGCTGGTATAAGTAAAAGACAAATCAATGGTAGGCTGATCCAATAAACCCCCACCAAGATGTAATTTAGCATCAGGACAAAAAATTTGTTTAGCACTATACACCGTATGATCACAAGTCAACTTAATGTTTTTTAACGGTTTTTTTAAATTGACCAGTGTCAAACGAGCGACTTCCAATGTCAATGCCATTTGATTATCGCTTAACCACTGCACCTGTGCAACAATCTCATCGGCCTCCCATCCGCTACCGCTTGTTGAACCAAACTTCAGCGTCATGTTATCAAGCGCAAAGACATAAAACGGACTACACGCTATTAATACAAATAACCATTTCATAGTACATCAATTATCAGTTGTAGGGTGGGTAACGTGCTTGCCCACCAATTCGGCACCCATTTTACTTCAAAAGTTAGGGGATTTTATATCTATGTAGGGTGGGTTCGCGCCAAAAGTTTTGCGCGCAAAACTTTTGGCGCGAAACGTGTTTTTGTTGCCCACCGGTTCGCCTACGGATTTATAAAACAATTGAATCAAATGGATTTTTAAAACACACGCTTACTCTTAAAAAGGGTTAATCACCCTTGTCAGCGCCACCTTCACCATATAAAAAAATGCCCCCAACGCCCCTATCCAAGCTATAACACGAATCGTTTTCGTTTTTCCGCGTTTAAGCGCGATAGTGCCTATAATAATATAAACCAACAAAGCCACAAATTTCACTGTCAACCAAGTTTCTACCCCCGGATATTGATGAAGCATGATCACTAAAGTAATACCACTGGCAAGCAACACACTATCAATGAAATGAGGCACAATTTTAACCCATCGCCGCTGCAACAAAGGGCTATCTAATATCATCCATAAGCCGCGTGCAGAAAATGAAATAAAAGTCAAAACGACACAAGAAAGATGAATATTTTTAATCGTTAAATACCAATCAAGCATATTGTTTCTCTATGTAGGGTGGGATGATGCCCAGCGTCTCAACGAGCGATCCCACCATCCTTGCTGATTGCGCCGATTTATTTGATCAACGCTGATTTGAAAAATAGAATGCTGATTGTGCTGATTATGGCCTGATTTACGCAGATAAATCAATCATTTCAACATCAATTTGACGACTACACTTATCTTTTCAAAAAATTGCCAAAATACTCATCCTTTTCACTAGCCCCCCAGGTGCTATCAAACGGTTCAAATTTAAATCGGTATAATGTCTATTGTAGGGCTCCTTACGTGTTTATGTTGCCCACCATTTAATGTAGGGCTCCTTACGTGTTTATGTTGTCCACCATTTAATGTAGGGCTCCTTACGGGTTTTTGTTGCCCACCATTTATCTTAAAAAAAGACTTGTTCAGTCGCAGAGCGCGAAATCTGCATCGATTATACTTTCTTGATCAAACCAGGTTGTTTTGCCGGCCTTAAGTAATTGGGTATTCAGTTGGCGGGCAAAATCGCTGTCTTTGCGTGAATAGGAGATAAATACTTCAGTGCCAGCTTGGCCTGCCGTTTCGCTGGCCGTGATTAATGCTTTATGCAGTGGGGGGTTGATCGCGTTTTTCGTTGTGCTGTAACCAAGTTTTGGCGTTTTCTAAATTATGGCTCCGCAACAAAAACGTCGATTGGTGTTCTTCGGCAGCCCATTTTAGGCCCCGCGCCAGCAACACTTATGCCATTCGTAATATTCGTGATCATGTTGCAAAATCACTAGAATTTCATCGAGGCCTGTTTCGCGATGATTTTCTGTAAAATCAATGTATTGCAAAGCACGCAGCCCTTCTGGAATCTCAGAATCTGGGATCGACATGATTAATAATGGGATGACGCGCTTGTTGTATTGCAACGCATAAGCTAACTCGCGCTGACAATGTTCGGATGTGACAGAATTTTGTGAGATGAAGAAAATGAAATTATCGGCATTTTCGATACCGATTTTGATCGCTTGTTGGTAATCGGTGCCTTTTTGGATATCGCGATCGTGCGTCCAAACGGTTTTCGCATAGCGCGACAATGATCCAAGTAAAGCGTTGCGAATGATTTTATCGGCGGTGCTCGCACAGATAAAGATTTCTTTGGCATCCAACCGATCTATTTTACCGAGTAACGCATGAGAACGATCTAACACATCTTGCGTCGTGCGAATATTTTGGTTAGGCAAATTATAAAACTGATAAAACCTCAGCATCATCTGCTGATTGCTATCCGACAACGGTTGCGAAACGGTGTTGTAAATCACCCTTTGATTGATCGGAATAACCCGTTTGCCAAGCAAGCATGCATATTCCAACTCAAGCAAACAATAGGGAGAAGTCATGCAGCGCGAGGCTGGGGTGGTGAAAAGGAGGTTCCAATGAACCTCTCAAATTGATCCCGTTTTTATTCCTACGTTATAACTTATTGTTTTTAAAGTGATTAAAACTAAGGAATAAAAATAGGATCACAGATTAACGAGAAAATGAAGCTCCTTTTCACCACCCCAGCGCGAGGCCATGACATATTTAAGCTTTCGCTAACGAATGTTTAGCCTCCTTGCTGGGCGCTTGTTTTTCATATCGCCTGTTTTTCAGTATCATATTGATGCCAGTTTAAGTCTTTTAGGTTAGCGAGAAAAGGAATTGAACCATACCGCCCATTGAGATAACCTTTTCTGATATCTATAATCTGAGGTGCTTTAAAATCACTCAACGGATAGATATCGGTACAGCCCTGTTTATCTTTTTCTACAAACCAAATTTCATCGGCTCTAAAAATAGTGTGATCTAATAAACTTGATTCATGAGTGGTAAAAATGAGCTGACCATTGGTTTGCTGATCTTGTGAAAACTTTTCAACTAAGGCTTTGATTAATAAGGGATGAATGCTTCTTTCTATTTCGTCTATCACAAAAACCTTGTTTTGACTCACAACACTGTTGAATACGGGAATAAAATCTAATAACCGGATAGTGCCATCTGATTCTTCATCTAAATCAAATTCGGCGATGACACCTTCTCTTCCGATGTGTTTTAGTTTAAGTTGTTTAATTAGAACCTCTTCGTTTTCTTTCACTAAAATGATTTCATCACCCTTCCCGCTATTTTTCAGGCCTATCATTTTTTGTGGCGAATCCTCAATGTTTTTGAGTAGTTCATCTAATTCCGTGTCTTCACCCGCTTTGAGCTTTTTGCGTTCGGATTTGATTCCTTGAATGCCGGTATTAAAAGAAAGCATGATCTCTTCTGCGTATTGTCTAAAGGTTTTATCAATATCAATTTGATGTGCGAGCGCAATGGGTTTGGCTTCGGGCATGACAATTTGAAGTGTTTCTTCAAACCAATTCAATGCGGTGCCAATATCGGCTAGAAAAGGATTGTCAAGGGTGGTTAAAAGCTTTAAGATAGGTTTGTTAGCTTTGCTTAAACTTTTTTCAATCACCTTTTTTAATACCCGATTCTCTTTGTCTGATTCAAATTCGTCTGAGAATTTGAGAAGCGTTTTTTTATCTTTATCCGTTTTCCGTTCAAAAATCAGTTTATCTGCCTGTTTTCCTAAACCGGATTCATACAATTCTTCTGTGAAGATGATACCGTTATTGATTTCGATAGCATAATAAAATGATTGGGTATTTTGAAAAAATTCAACGCTCAGAATTTGACTGAATTGATTATCAGGTTTTGACAGTTTAAATTGCTTCTCACTAAAACTTTTTGGCAGAACTTCATTTAAAATCATCTCTTTCAATAAAAACAAGGACTTAATGAGATTTGATTTACCCGCGCCATTGGCACCATAAACCGAAGACATTTTTAACAGTTCAAAGCCTTCCTTAATATTATATTTATGATGGCTTAAATTTTTATATTGTGAGCCGCATGTTAAATTCTTTCTCTGCTCCAAAAGAAAAGAGATTGTTGACGACAAATCGTATTAGCATGGTGTGTCTCTTTTTTAGGTTTCAACGATTTTCGCAAAATATGGAACGAAAATTGTGCCTACGCAAAATCAATTTGCAACGACAATCGGGCCATCGCAAAATCAATTTGCAACGACAATCATGTACTGACAGAAAATCTGGAAACGTTATATTCGGGTAGAAACAATATTGTTATATTTTAAATTTTAATCCTACCCCATATGCTGACTAACCTGATAATCATTGATTGGGATGAATCTGCACCTCTCCATCAGGAAAATGTGCAATGATGTCCAATTGTCCGCCCATCGCTTCTATATAACAACGTAATGTTCTCAAGACTCTATCGGTATTTTGTTCTAATTGAGAAAGGTATTTGGGTTCAATGTGTAGGCGGCTTGCTAATTGTTCTTGAGAAATCTGTCGAGCTTGTCGAATTGCATGAATAGGCAAATAAGACTCTTGATCGGTTTTCTCAGTTAATCTTCTTTCTACTTCTAAAAGAGAAGGCGGTAGTTCACCTTCAAAAGGCTTTTTTTCGTTTTCCTCATTAGCTTTTCCCTCTAAATAATGAGACAAATAGTGTTCATCGGCCATATCGAAGGGCTTTTTGGCAATCTCCATCAAAGCCTCATAAGAGGAAAATAATTCCGTTTCTTCTTCTTTTGTAAGTGGGGAAAAATCAGTCTTCATAGGAAACCTCTTTTATACAATAATGTTTTGGGTAATGTTTGGCCGTTTTAAAGATAAATCCATGTCGTTCATAAATTTTTACCAAATGTTTCAATGGTTTAATCAAGACTAAATGTCGTTTTCCAAGTGCTTTGGCGTATGCCATTCCCGTTTTAAGCGTGATTGTTATAATTTTACCCTCTAACGGATGTTGAAACGGTGAACTTTGCCAAATATAGATAGCATTATGTGTTGTGCCCTTTGACGGTTTACCTATTGCTAAGGCACACAAAATATTCTTGCTCCAAATAGCAACCTCAAATCTATTGGGAACTTTAGACATTTCTCGTTGAGTTTTTATCCAATTCCAATATAACTCTTCTTCAGTAAAATGTTTCCGTTCTGCTAAGCTTGGATACCATTCTTTTTGCCAAATTTTCAAGGCATTAGTCGTTATGGGAGTGAGTTGAATGTTTTTTTGAAATTTTTCCATTAATTCTGTTTCGACTTTTTGAAAGACTTTATTTCTAATTTGATTATATTTATATTCCGCTTCCTGATAGTTCAAACTAGACTCCTCACACTTTTAAGCCTGTCATGACTGATGAAACATCTAATCCATGCAGGCTAGGCGACTATCCAAGCCATTCCATTCCATCAAGAAAGAATAGTGGGTTGTTCGTGGCTTTGCAAAGTGTTTTATATATTCATGATTAAAATTATGTGTATTTTTGAGCTTTGGATGTGACTGAAAATGATAAAATGCGGATATAACTGATTAAACGGATTGACACTGATTTGATTAAGGAACGTGCATGAAATAAAATCGCCATTACAAATTAGCGATTCCCTTGTCATTACTGTATTGAGAACAAGTTGACTAAGTTATTTTATGCGCGTTCCTAATCAGCGTAAATCATGATAATCAGCGTCATCAGCGTTCTATCAAAAAATCATCCATTTCAATTTTTGATTGGGTAAGTGTAGGTTGTTTCTTGAAAAAGGGGGTTGACTAAAAAAAGGAATATCGTTGTGCCAAAAAGACATCATTCACAATAATTAATTTCTGAAATTTGATGAAAATGATATCCGTTGGTGATTAACTCTTTGATTTGGAAAGCACCTATTGAGACAATCTTAGTAATACAAAAAGGCAGTGATCCACCCTGCTATCCATCCTACATTCTCTATTCATCTTTAGATTGCATTTGTTTGGCTTGCAAATCATTTAATATTTGGGTTGGGGTTACTGCATTTATCGGTGACAATTGATAATCTTCGAGATTTCTAGTCACAATCACATCGGCACCACACGCTAATGCTGCGGCACATTGGAGCGCATCTTCAAAATCTTTCATGGGCAAATTTGCGGCATACAAAACTTCAGTATTGGAAGTCGGGACGATTTGTATAAACTGACATCATTCCAGAATGAAGTTTTTAGCTTCTTCTTTAGAACTTGCCTTAGAAAAAATGTAAAAAAGGTTGCTTATTGAATGCCAAGCAATAAAACCGGTGTTGGGATGGGCTTCAAGATAATTAAGTAATTTACTTGAAGCATGATAGAAAGGTTCACGTTCTAAACCAACATCTAACAGTATATCGCAGTCCACGAAAATGTTTTTCATAATTTGTAACGCTCCACTAAATATTCCAAACGCAAATCCGGTTCGGCATTATTTTTAGCTTGAGTTATTCCTTTAAATTTTCCCCGCCACCGTTCAGAGAATGTTTTTGGTTTGTTAATATCAGAGGAATTGAGTGGCTGTAAAAAGATAAGCACATCCAATTCTGTGTTGGGGAGGGCGGTGGGTATGTTCAATTGCAAATTGCCATCTGCACCTACACGGGAACGTAATGTAATGTTTTGCATAAATTGATTTTCCTTAAAGTTGAATCAGAATTGACCACAATGTGTTGTCTAAATGGGCATCAGCGTCGGGTGGCTAGAACTGCCCACAAACTTGGGGTTGCCAAAAAATATATTTCTAATATAGATGTTCAGAAAAATAATTTACTTCGTTTCAGACGCACGGGGGCAACCACAAGGGTTGCCCCTACAGGCATTGTGAAATTATTTAAATGAAAAGCTATAACAAATTCAACTCGTGTCCATTGACTAATTGCCAATTTTTCGGGTTCTAAACTCAGCAAAACAGCTTCAACCTGGGAACTGGTTACTTCTGTATTTAGGTATGATAAAACGGGTCTCAAAATAAAACATTAGTAACCCTCATCACGCATTTGACGAATAATGTCTACACTGGGGGTTTTTGCCATGGGTAGCGTTGCACGAAAGGCGGCCGTTGATTGTAAAGATTTTAGTGGTTTTTTTAGCGCAGATAAGCGGATAATGGGCTCACCTAAACGGGTAAGGGTGATGTCTTCTCACATTTCAACTCTCCTGAGCATGTGATCAAGTTGTGATTCAAATTCATTCACACTGATATTAAGCATTATTATCACCTTAAATTGATTTTGATATTTTGAACGGGTTTAAGATTAGCGTCTGAAAATGCTAAAGAACTTTTTGATATCGACTATTTATTAATTTAAAAATGATAAAAAAACAGAAGCTTGATTTGAGTGATTAAACAATCAGTGTAAATCATGACAAGAGGCAAAATCAGCGTTCTATCATGATTGGGGGAATGTAGATTGGATTTGGTTATGATTGATTTGGGTGGGTTGAATGCTTACATCAACCCACCAAATCATGATGCGACTACTTCGCTGCTATTTATTAGAGTTTATACCGATTTAAAGTAACTCATTGAGTTATAAAATAATAAAACGAATAAAATCAAGCCTTTAAATTTAATCGGTATAATGTCTTTTTCATTTCATCCTTCAAAAACCAAAAACAAGCTTCATCAGTCACTATTTTTATAATTTGATTTGCTGTTTCGTAAAATCTGTTGGTTTGTTCCTCTATAGTTTTTGAACCAACAAAAACATCTAGCATTGGTTTTCGTATGTGTATGGGATGCCATTTGTTCTTATTCTTAACTTCATTATCATCTAAGTGATGATAAAATTCCCAGCCATTATTTAAGTCTGTGATTTTTTTTGACACGATTTTCACAAATTCAATATAGTGGCGATTTGAGGGGTATTGACTATGTAGATTACTACCAAAATCTAATATCAAACAAAAATCAGGCCCCTTAGCTGCGTTTATTGGTTTTGTACAATGATCTTTTCCATCTAATAGTATGCCGACAAATATTCCTGGTGTCCACGAATTCAACAAATCTAAACCCATCCTTCCCCATCTTTCTCCATAGGCTAATCCCCTTTTTTCGTTTACAACAGATAACTTAAAGTCCTGTTTGATATTTTTTGACCAATCTTCATTCTCCACACGTTTTATCAGATTACCTATGTTTTGTTTGAGATCAATTGAAGCATAATAATATAAGATTGATTTATGTGATATGGGTGCAGGAGGCCCCATCCCCTCACTTTTTAATAGCCTCAAAAAATCTCCAAAAATGAATGGAGAATCACTATTGTTATCTAACCATGCAGAGATTAGCTTATATATATCGCTCCAGCATAAAGCTAAATCTGGATTCTGAGCATGTTGATACTTAGTCGCTGTAATAAGCACTATTTTACTCTCATCAAAATTTTTGCTGGCATAATCTTTGTAATTTTTTAACTGGTTTTCGTGAAGAGAACTCCAGGCCTTATTCTCAAATACAATAGCTGTGTTATTGGATCGGCAAACCATATCAGGGAAAACACCATCAAAGTTGTATTGGGTTCTCCACTCACAATCTTTGCCTTTCATTCCTTGTATTTGCATTTTAGATGAAATGTCATCAATAAAGAATTCACTGAAATCAGGGTGATTGTTTAGAATCCATGCAAAGGCTTCCGTGATAAAGTTCTCTAATGGATCTTTATTCTCTCGTGGGCGATATTTTCTTAATGATTCAAGTAAACCTGTTTCCATTTTATTTATCCAGAAATTAACTCAAGTTTTTTATTATCAATGAGTTAAATTTAATTTTTAAAGTTTGGAGATGAGTAAAAATGATAAAACGCAGATTTGACTGATTAAACTGATTAACACTGATCGATCTTATTAATCAGCGTCAATCATGACAATCAGTGTCATCAACGTTCTATAGAAATTCATGTTTTGGTGAATTGATTAGCGTAAATCCCAATCGGGTACGGGCCTACTTGGAATACCCTCTAAAATAGCACTGACTTGATTTTTGAGTTCTGGCAATGATTTTTGTGATAATTTAGACTCCAGAGAGTTAATCATTTCTAGTTGTGTGAGTTGGATGGTTAGTAAATAATTTATTAATTGATTGATTGAGATACCTTGGTGTTTAGCTTGCTGTTCTAATCTTTGTTGTAATTCCATTGGCATGGTAATTGTTGTGATAACTTGAGAATTATTCATCGTCTTTTCTCCATAATCGGCAGAATGCCTTTGGCGTAATTATTTGAAAGTGAAAGGCTTTCAGTTCTCCACTGATAAAATCCTTAATGTTTGAAGTAATTAAATAATGACTTTGACTGGTAAAGGCACATTCACAAATCAGATTATCTTTTTCATCAAATAGATTGGGCCTCAACAAAAAATAAACGGCATGTTTTTTAGCCAATAATGCCAGTAAATCTAAAATATTTTCTATGTTCTTAATGGACAAGTGTATTTTCGCTAAAATTTCCGGTCGGGTAAGCACATCATAGTATTCAAAATAGACAGATGGCGTGAGTGCTAACTGGATTTTTTCTTCTAATACCAGTCGCAAAATATAATGAGAGGCACCTAAATTGCTCATAAGTGCTGCAACTAATACATTAGTATCCATTGTGATAATTTTTATCATAATTCTTCAGACTGCGCTTAAATAAAACATTAGTAACCCTCATCACGCATTTGGCAAAAAAATAACGCAAAAGACGCAAAAGACGCAAAAGAATGCAAAATAGATTTATCTATGCATCGAATGCGTCTTTTGGGTTTATTTTACGCAAAACGTTTGCGTGAAAACCGGTTTTTAGTAACGGCCAAAAGCTCATTTATGAACACTTTATTTTGAACAAAAATATCATGGTGGGCAGTACATCAACCCACCATAGTGCAACTCAGACTTACTTCGCTGCAATTTCCTCTAACTTCGTGGCCCTAATAACCTGTCCATCTAAGGCGGCTTCTTTGGCGCTTTGCCCATAAGCGACGCTCATCAAGGTGCTGTAATACACTGAGGGGATATTGAACTTGGTTCCATACTTTTTGTTGATCTGTTCTTGATAAACCTCTGTGTTCATTTGGCACACTGGGCAGGGCGTGACGATCATATCGGCTCCGCCGTCATAAGCTGCTTCGATAATGTCTTTCACTAAAGCTTGGCTTTTTTCAGGCTCTGAAAACATCAACGCGCCACCGCAACAGGAGACTTTCTTGTCGTAGTTTTCTACCGCTTCCGCGCCCATGGCTTCGATCATTTTGTCCAAGTAGACGGGGTTTTCAAAGGATTCTCCGTCAATACCAAAAGGGCGGTTCGTTTGACAACCGACATAACCGGCTATCTTGATCCCTTCTAATGGCTTTTTGACATGCTTTTTCATCTCGTCATAGCCGATGTCTTCAATCAGCACTTCTACCATGTGGCGAACTTTCTTCTCACCTTTGAAGGTTAAACCGGCTTCTTTTAAGGCTTCATTCGTTTCGGCCATCAATTGCTTGTCGTGCTTTAAACGTTCATCAGCTTCACGAGTCGCTAACCAACACGCGGCACAAGTGGCAACCACATCTTGATTCGGATGATGTTCTTCAGATAAGGCGATGTTACGCGCTGATAAGGTTAATCGGGGCAATTCACCGCCGCCGGCGTAGCCGATAGAGGCGGAGCAGCAATTCCAATCTGGTATCTCGTTCAGTTTAATGCCCAATATGTCGCAAATCGCTTGCGTTGAACGAAATTGGTTGGAAGAAGAAGCCCCTTTTTGTGAGGAACAGCCTGGATAAAAGGAATATTCTTTAGGCATAATCTATCAGTCTCCTAATTAGACGTTTTGGAATTTGGCCGTTTTCGCTTCTTCAATTTCACGGGCTTTTTTCAAGGCTGCCTGCAAGCCTTTGCTGTCTTTGCAGCTATGTCCACTAAAAAATTCAAATGGATTCATGCGCTTAGTCTTCAACATGCCCAAACCAACCTTTTGCATTTTCAGGGAAGTTTTAATCCCGTTGACAAAACCGTTCATGAAATACAAGCTTAATCCCAATCTCAGCTCATTGACACGGCCTGTTTTATACAGGTTATCCCAAAATTTTTGGGCAAATTTTTGAGTTTGTTGGTTCTTGGGAACCAGCCCAAGTTTACTGGCATAGTGCGCCAATCCGTGCATGATATGGGTAATCGGTAATTCGCGTGGGCAACGTGCGATGCAGTTATAACAAGATGTACACATCCACATAGAACTTGAACCCAGTACTTCTTCACGCTTGTTGGCACGGATCATCATAAAGATTTCTTGTGGGGGATGATCCCAATGGGGCCCAAGTGGACAGGAACCGCTGCATACGCCACATTGCATACACATGCGAACCCATTGCCCTGCCTCCACATTCTCTTCGACTTCACGCAGAAAGCTATTGCGATACCTCAGCGTCATTGTATTATCACTCATTGGAAGCTCCTGATTTCTAATAGACAAAGGGCAACCACAAGGGATTGCCCCTACAGGCGAATTATTGTAGGGGCAATCCCTTGTGGTTGCCCCATTCCAACCTCAGATTAAAACTTGAATGGACTCATGCCAATTTTTTCGATGGTGGCTGCCATGTCATTAATGATTTGAGGCACTCTTTGAATGTCGGTAATGGCTATTTCGTGAGTCTGTACCCGTTCCGGTTCCAGTTGCATTTGTTTCAACGTGTCATCAATTTTGGACATGCGTTCGTGTGCCATTTCCGAGCCTTTCACAAAATGGCACTGATAATTCTCGCCTTTTTGACAGCCCATCAGAATGATACCGTCATAGCCATTATTCAAGGCATCGGTGATCCAAATGGTGTTGACGGAGCCAAGGCAACGCACTGGCACAATACGCACATACGCGCTGTATTCAAGCCGGTTCATGCCTGCCATATCTAGCGCAGGATAAGCGTCGTTTTCGCAAGCCAGTAGCAAAATGCGCGGTTTCTCATCAAATTCATCAGGAACATCAACCGCTTTAAGGGCTTGTCCAACAGTATCCACTGAGTAATTATCAAAGGAAATCACGCGCACTGGACAGGCCCCCATACAGGTGCCACAGCGCCGACAACGGGATTCATTAAATAGCGGATAACCTTGTTCATCTTCGTTAATCGCGCCAAAGGGGCATTCGACGGTGCAGCGTTTACATTGAGTACAGCCTTCTTTGCGAAAACGCGGAAAACTTAAATCCCCTGAACGGGGATGGGCGGCGCGTCCAAGTGCGGCATTTTCAATGGCCTGAATGGCTTTCAAGGCGGCACCTGTCGCGTCTTCTGTTGATTGCCCCATATCCATTGGGCGACGCACTGGCCCTGCAGAATAAATACCGGTGCGGCGCGTCTCATAAGGGAAACAGATAAAATGCGAATCGGTGAAGCCGTGTACCAATTGTGGCATGTCGCGGCCTTGGCGATAATCCAAATTTAAAACGGATTGTTTTTGAAGCGCAGCGACGGCTTCTTCATTTTCTTCGTCTACAGCGATTTCAATATCGACACCAGAATTAGGCACCATACCCGTTGCTAAAACGACTAAATCCGTTTCACAAATTATTTCCTCATTTAAAATAAGGTCTTTAATTTTAACGCTTAAATTACCGCCATTAGACACGACTTCGCTGGCAACACCTTTGGTGAAGGTGATCCCTTTATCTTGACCATTGCGATAAAAATCCTCACCG
>QNEL01000024.1 GCA_003645185.1 Candidatus Parabeggiatoa sp. nov. 3 | reverse complement strand
TTAGCGATAGTTTCGCTGCGCGAAACTTGAGCGTGAAATAAAGTTTCGCTACGCGAAACTGTATTTCACTTAAGAAGTTGCCTGCAACTTTATTTCACGCGCGCGTGAAATGTGAAATGTGAATTTCACGCTAATGTTTCGCGGAGCGAAACATTAGCGTGAGCCTTCGGTGCGCGAAGCTAAATATAGTTTTGTTCAAAAGTCCATCTGTTCATTTGTAATATTTTAGCAACTTGGGCAACTTGGGCAACTAGACTGCGTTGTTGCATGGCACGATTTATCGCGGCCGCCTTCAGAAAAATGTCGAGCGATAAAAACCTGACAGGTTTTAAAAACCTGTCAGGTTTGGGCCAAAATTTTTTTCTGCTATATTTTGAGCGATTTATCGATTGAAAACGCAAGAGACGCTTCGATTTATTTAGCGTAAACAATCAGCATTCGACATTTTACGAGACACCTCAAAAAAACACTCTACCCTTTACCCTTTTAGAAAACCTAATGATTATGAAAACCTATCTTATAGCCATACTCAGTTTATCCAGCTGCTTATCTCACAGCGTATTTGCCGATACCCAGACAAAACAACATACAATGCATTTCATATCCAACCCGCAAGCCAAAGCATTTGCCCTATCGGCTCCTGCCGGCCTAATGGTACCCCCCCCGAATCTCATCACGACGAATCCCATCGGACTCATACCATCTCCTCTTCAGAACAGCCAAATGCTCCTTCAAAATCAGATACCAAGCTATCAAAGCCTGATCAACAGAGGCACAGGGCCAACCCCCTTGCTCATTGAACAAATCGGACAAGAAGGGCTACGCAGCTCAACCCATCACCTAGACAGCTTTCAAATGGCTCAAAACTTACGCCAGAGCAAATCCGCCTTTCCGGCCGCCAAAGGCACCGCTGGCGAAATCGTCAAAAAACAAGGACAGATGCCACAAACTCAATCCCTTGATGGAAAAGCACACCGCTCAACGCCTACTGCAATGAAAAGCATACATCAAGAAAGCCTCTATGCCGGATTGGTAGGGGCCACCTTAGGCGGCGGAATTGAAGTCTTGAGTCAACTCTCATCCAATCAACCCTTCGACTGGCAACGATTTGGAAACATCACCCTACTCAATGGTGCCAGTGGCTACAGCGGCACATTAGGCGGCGCACTGATCCAAAGAAGCCTCATCAACAATCAAAGTCAACTCCTGTCAAAATTGCTGAACCCCAAAGTCTCAGCCTCAGTACTAGGCGGATTCAGTGCCGGCACCCTAGCCAGTGCCCTATTCGCTTACGGCACCTACTTTTTAGGATACACCGACTTAAAAACCGCCCATCGAAGCATGATTGCCGGCACCCTTGGCGCTGGCGTATTCAGCGTCGGCAACACCATGATACAACTCATCTTATCAAAAGGATTAATGGCCAGTACACTCAGCACAACTGCCGTCATGGGCACATTATCAGTTACCGGTGTCGGATTAGTCGCCTTAGCCGCCCTTGGCGTAGGCACAGGTACCCTCTACTTATTTCATTTAGCCGATAAAAAAGCAGAACATCAGCGCATCGAACACCTCATGACACAGATAGAAAAAAACTTGATGCTACCCGTGTCAGAATAATTTTAAGTTATCAGTTATCAAACTTCACTTATCAGTTATCAATTCTAGCCCTATAGATATGTTACAATGCGAAAAGTCAAATATTTAAACAATGTTTTTCATTGACTTAAGTTTTATTCAAGGGCTATCAATGATAATTGACTGGTGGGTTTAGCTGCTGCGCTGAACAAAGTATCAAACCTTTACCCACCTTACCGTCTCGTTTTTCCAATTAAAGCAAAGGAAACAACAACATGCCTTACTCAGCAGAAATTAGTCGCACTAATCCTTCGTGCATTTTATTTTTAATTGATCAATCCTATTCAATGGATGATCCATTTGGAGGAGACGAATCTGGTGCTAAAAAAAATGCGGTGGCAGATGTCATCAATAAACTCTTACAAAATTTCGTCATCAAATGTGCAAAAGATGAAGGTGTCCGTGATTATTATCATATCGGTGTCATTGGTTATGGTGGCGAAGTCGGTTCCGCTTTTAGCGGTGAATTGGCAGGGCAAGACTTGGTACCGATTAGCCAAATCGCTAATCATCCGGCTTGCATTGAGGAACGCACCAAAAAAGTACCCGATGGTGCAGGGGGTTTAGTCGAACAAACGGTTAAATTTCCCATCTGGTTTGATGCCATCACATCCGGTGGCACACCGATGTGTCAAGCTATGCGCCATGCTCACAAAATCCTTTCAGCTTGGTTCAATGATTATCCAGATTGTTTTCCACCGATAGTGATTAATATTACTGATGGTGAATCGACAGACGGCAACCCAAGTGCTGTCGCGCAAGACATCACAAGTCTGAAAAGTAGCGATGGTGACGTTTTGTTGTTTAACGTTCATTTGTCTTCACATCGGGGTACAGCGATTGAATTTCCCGATAGTGAGGCCGATTTGCCCGATCAATACGCTAAACGACTTTATCAAATGTCCAGTGTCTTGCCTAATTCTATCAAAGAAACGGCCTCTCAAGAAGGTTTTCGAGTTTCGGCAAAAAGTCGCGGTTTCGTGTTTAATGCGGATATGGTGGCATTGATTAACTTTTTAGACATTGGCACACGCCCAAGTAACCTCCGATAGTGATAGAAAATAGCAATGGAAATCATGACTCAGTCGTTTAAGCTACCCAAGCAGGGTAATACGCTAGAAGAGTATGAAGATGCCGTTTTTCATTCTAGTTGGCTAAAAAATCCGCCGACTGCCCTGTTTAGGGCCGCAGTGGCGGATGGTGCCACTGAAGCCTCTTTTTCTAAGGCGTGGGCTAACTTAGTTGTCCAAGCCTATTGTCAAGGTGAACTGAATGATGAAAAAACGCTTATTCAGCATTTACCGCGATTACAAAAACAGTGGTATGCAAAAGTCACTCAAAAACCGTTACCTTGGTATGCCGTAGACAAATTACAGCGCGGTGCCTTTTCCGCCCTGTTTGGTTTAACCCTATACAAAAATCGCTATGATATTATGGCAATAGGCGATAGCTGTTTATTTCATATCAGAGATGACAAACTAGAAAATGCTTTTCCCATAGCACATTCTGAACAATTCAACAATCGGCCTTTATTACTCTCTAGCGTTGCCGCACCCAATGAAAACATTGCCCAACATATTCTCTATAAACAAACACTCTCATTGCAAAGTGGCGATGAATTTTATTTGATGACAGATGCCTTGGCGTGTTGGTTTTTGCAAATGTCTGAAAAAAAACGCCAACCGTGGCTAACAATGCGCTCACTCAAACCAAATCATTTTGAAAAATGGATTGCCAAATTGCGAAACACAAAGGCACTGCGTAATGATGATGTCACTTTGCTACGCATTATCACCCAATAGGAAATTTGAACATGGCTTGGCCTACAGCACAAGACTATAGCGAAGCGGTACAAAATCCGCGTTTGAATTTCCAAGACGCGGAACTGAAAACAGGGCAAGTCGAATTGAATCAACTTGGCTTACCCCGCCCAAGAAGTGGTAATTTTGCAACGGTTTATCGGATGCGATGTGGACAACGCCATTGGGCTGTTCGTTGTTTTCTCCGTAATGTGACTGATCAGCAAGAGCGTTATGCGACAATCAGTGAATATTTCGCACGTATCAAACGCTTAGGGCGTATTCAACTCCCCTATATGGTAGATTTTGAGTTTCTTGAAAAGGGGATAAAAGTCAATGGACAATGGTATCCAATTCTAAAAATGGAATGGGTGGAAGGTGAACTACTGGATAAATTCATTGAAAAACAGTTACCGAATTCAACCACATTGCGACATTTGGCAGAACGTTGGGTAACCATGACACAAACTTTAGAAAATGCTGGAATCGCACATGGTGACTTGCAACATGGTAATATATTAATTGTTAAGGGTGAATTGAAACTGATTGACTATGATGGCATGTTTGTCTCCACCTTATTCGGTTTTTCCAGCAACGAAGTCGGGCATTATAATTATCAACATCCCTCAAGAAATGGGGATGATTTTAGGGCCGATATTGATCGTTTCTCAGCCTGGGTGATTTATATTGCCTTAATTGCTCTGAGTATTGAACCGAATTTATGGCAGCGCGTAGGTGCCGGGGATGAGTTTATTCTATTACGCAAAGAAGACTTCGTTAAACCCGATACTTCTGCTACGCTAGCACTGTTGACTCAACATAACGATGCGCTTATCCAATCACTCGTTATCGGATTTAAACAATTACTTCGCAATCCTGCCCAGATTCCACCGTTAGAACAGCAAAAAGTGATTGTTTCCACTACTCACACAAGCTCAACATCTAGTGATTGGTTAACCGATTATCTTCCACAAAAGCAACAAAAGTCATCACCTTCTGTTCAATCGCCACCCACTTCATTTAAGCCCGCTTATCACTCAGTCAAACCGCAAACGATAAGACAATCGCCACCGATTTCATTTAAGCCAGCGTCTCCCCCAGTCAAACAGAAAACGAGAGGCAAAAAGTGGCTAACCTCAAAATTAGTATTCGTCGGATCCTTGATTATTGGGTTACTCAAATTAGCACTCGTCGGACTCTTGATTGTTGGGTTACTCATTGTCGGGATGAGTTTTTTAATATCAGAAATGGAAAAACGTGAATTAACTGAAAATTTGCGCATATGCGAAACTCATTTTCAAGCTAATCGTTTGACGAACAGCAGAGGTGGAACAGCTTTAGCGTGTTATGAAAATATCTTGAAAAAATACCCAACCAATCCCGAAGCTTTGGCAGGTTTAGATAAAATAGAGGCGCTGATAAAACAAGCCTTAGATCGAATAGACAAGGCAGAGCAAAATTTAGCCCGTTTGCGTCAGCTAGATACTGAATCGCACTGGCTGGCAAAATTAACCTTTGCCGAACAATTGCGTGAATGTGAAGAATATTTTCAAGGCAATCGTTTAAAGATATCTGAGGATAGAACAGATTTAGAATGTTACAAAACAATATTAGTCAATGATCCAATAAATGCAAAAGCATTGGAAGGGCTCCGAAAAATAGAAGAACGTTTAGCCACACTGAGAAAAAGTGCTTTGGAAAAGAGACAAAGAAAGCAAGTAGAGCGAGAGGCAAAATTGCGCGAATGCGAAGAACATTTTCAAGCTAATCGTTTAACGAAAGGTCAAAAAGGAACCGCTTTAGAATGTTATAAAAAGGTATTGCTCAATGCGCCAACCAATGCCAAAGCATTGGAAGGACTCAGAAAAATAGAAGAACGTTTAGTCACATTGATAAAACGTGCTTTGAAAAAGGGACAAAGAAAGAAAGCTGATAAATATTTAACCAGTTTACGCAATATGAATCTTGAATCACCCATGCTAGCAGAATTACCCTTAGCCGAACAATTGCGCGAATGCGACAAACATTTCCAAGCGAATCGTTTAACAACGGGTAAAGGCGGAACGGCTTTAGCCTGTTATCAAGCGATATTGAAAAAAGAACCCAATAATACCCAAGCGTTGACAGGTTTAAAAAACATTGAAGCACGTTATGTGGAATGGGCAGAAGGTGCTTTGGATAAAGGAGAACAAAACAAAGCCAAACAATATTTAGTGAGTTTACGCCAAGTCAATCCTCAATCGTCTCAGTTGGCTGAGCTTGAAGCACGATTATCGACACTTTCTTCATCGAACCGCTAATGGCAATGCCACCGTCACCGATAATAAAACAGGACTGATTGGGCTGAAAAATGCGAATTGTTTTGGCAAACAAAATTGGAAAACGGCTATGCGAAATGCTGCCAAACTCGCGCATAGGCAATGTGGGCTTCGTGATGGTTCAAAGGCTGGAATGTGGCGTTTGCCTACTCAAAATGAGTGGAAGGTGATGATTGATGATAAATACAACATTTCCAACGCAGCGAGTACAGGCCCATGGAAAGAAGGTGATCCGTTTTCGGATGTTCGGCTCCGCTACTACTGGTAGTCTACCTACGAGAGCGACGTGGGTAGCGAATGGCCCGAAATGTTCGTGAACCTCAGTGGCGGCAAGCTTGGCCCTTTCTACGTGTGGCCTGTGCGAGGCTTCGAATAGATACTTTGAGACTTTGGAGGATTTAAACCGGGTAGCACCACGAACCAATCCCTTATTATATACAATCCCTGTCGTTAGGGTTTTCAGGACTAAAAATTTGATCATCAAGTAATAAAGGATTGAATTGTGCTGTATGAAATCCCAAACACTAACTACAGCTTTACCATTCTCCCCAACCTGATTGTTCACCTTTTAACCATTTTGTGAGATAAAATGAATAATTTTAATTTACCCAAATTACCGCCTGCTATTGATTTAGAAACAAAACAGATTCTTAAAAAGACGAACACAGCAAATAGAAATTTATTTTGCTGCTCTTTTCAAACCAAATTTATTTTGCTTAGGCGCGATTGATTGAAGTGTACTCGGCCGTTGTACTCAACCGAAATTGATAATGACCTTTTTTTTGGGAATGCGCCCAACACTTAAAGAGTAATTCTATGAAAATCATTAACATAAACATTAAAGACTATAACCAATTCAAAAACCTGAACCTTGATCTGACTTAGCCCAAAGGGCATCAAAAAGAGGGGCAAGCATTAGAGAATTTTTTTTTATTGGACAAAGTGGTACAGGGAAAACGAGTTTATTGAATGTTTGTAAGGCCGTTTTGGGAGCAACTTTTAAACCTAATCAGGATGAAAGTCTGCAAGCAACTCTTAATTCGGCCGCTCAAAAATATCTTATGCAAAATGTCATAATGACTTCTTATTTTAAAGACATCAAGACGGTTATAGAAGTCTCCGATAAAGGAAATGTTGTCTGAAAATGGCATTTGAATACTCCCCAAACAGAAAATATTGTGCCTATAGATTTTATCACCGATTTTTATGCGGGTAAAAACAGACTGATTTCTTTTCCTGCGAAAATTGTCGATAATGTGAATCGCATTTTACAAAACAAAAATCAACTGACTCACCCTTTTGATTATTTCAAAGCCGAAATGAAGGATAATTCCTCCGTTTCTCAAGAAACGCGGAAAGTATTTGACTGATATTTTAAAGAATATCAATGACTACAAAGTAGAAGTTTTAGTACTCCAGAAGAACAGGTAGAAAACATACGAACATTTTCTAGGCTTTCTGCCACCGTCTCAATAACTTAGCATCAGTGAAGGGGTTTTTATAAACAATAGGCTCCAATGAAGCTCCATAAACAAGAACTACAAGGATTAGATATAAGAAAGGATAAACCGAATATTTTTTGGTTTTAATCCCTTATTATATCTAATCCCTGTAGTTATTGTTTGGACAGTAAACCACTCTTTTTTAGTGATTGGCTCCAAGAGTCTGAAATAACTTCAAATTGCTTTGGCCCCTTCGACAACTCAACACTCCAAAACATTAAATATTATTTAATAGATGATTTCTTGTTGGCTTTTAAACTCATTTTTCCGGTTTGTTTTTTTTCTTTCTTAAGCAATTTATATTATATCAATATTTGGAAACCACTTAATTAATTAATTTTTGTCATAAAAAAGGCTGAAGTCAGCAATGATTACTGACGACAGCCTTGATAATTTTTTGCAAGTGCGTGGGGGGGGTTTTAGAGGATTGGTGGGTTTAGCGTAGCTTCCTTCGTATTCGCTTCGCTTCTACCCACCCGACTTTATACTGTTCACCGTTAGAATTTGCGCTTTTTTGTGCCCGTTTTTGCACGCAAAAACGGGCAGATGCAGGTTAGTCACCTTTAGGTGACTTGAACTGTAAGACAACGGCTTGGCTGCTTGGTCTGGATATTTTCGCTCTCCTGCACTAGCCTATATGGAATTGACATAAACATAACCATAAATCAATGATTTACGTTTAAAAATATTTTTAGGTGTTTTTGCCCGTTTTCAGAACCAAATAACCAACAATTCCAGACAGGAATGATCCGACAAGTATTGCTAATTTATCGGTGTATTGAAATAGACTGGCATCATCAAATGCTAGAGAGGCAATAAATAAACTCATAGTAAATCCGATACCTGTTAATACTGATACCCCATAAAGCTGCATCCAATTACTGCTTTCTGGTAATTTTGCCAGTTTAAGTTTTATTGCAATCCAACTAAAACCAAATACACCAATCTGCTTGCCAATAAATAATCCAAGCATGATTCCTAATGGCACAGAACCAGACATTTGGTTAAGAGAGATTTCAGTGATATTGACACCGGCATTAACAAAAGCAAATAACGGTAGAATAAAGAATGCAACCCAAAAATGAAGGTTATGTTCTATTTCTTTAAGGGGTGATATGGGTTGTTTGTTTTCATCTTTAGCGTTCAATGGAATCGTAAATGCCAATGCCACCCCTGCCAAAGTGGCATGTACCCCAGATTTGAGGACACTGACCCATAATATTGTACCCACAATAAAATAAGCCGCTTTTTTCGTGACACTAAACATATTAAGAACGATTAAAACAGCTAAAGAAATAAATGCGACAGTTATTGATAGCGTGGATAAATCAGTTGTATAAAAAATAGCAATAATGACTATTGCCCCTAAATCATCAATAATGGCTAATGCCATTAAAAAGATTTTAAGTGAAACGGGAACGCGCTTACCTAGCAGGGAAAGAATACCCAATGCAAAAGCGATATCGGTTGCTGTTGGGATTGCCCACCCATTCACTGCGATTGGATTATCTTGATTGAATATTAAATAGATTGCTGCTGGAACAACCATTCCGCCAACAGCTGCAATTCCAGGTAGTGCGATTTGGCTTAAAGATGATAGATGGCCTTCTAATATTTCTCTTTTTACTTCAAGACCAATTAATAAAAAGAAAATGGCCATCAAGCCATCATTTACCCAGTGGTAAAGTGACTTATCAAGGTGCAATGAACCAATTCGTATTTCTACGGGAATATGTAAGAAGGACTCATACAGCGAAGACATAAATGTGTTGCTTAATACAAGTGCCAAAATAGTTGCAAATATTAATAAGATGCCACTAGCGGATTCTTTCTGTATAAATTCGTTGATTATTTTCATAGTATTGTCAATCTGTTTTTATAGCATAACCTGCTGCCAGAAGGTACAAAGCAAAGTAGCTTTTGGCAGCAAGCGAAGCGTCAATGCCATTTCGTATCGGGCAGAAGGTTAATAAAATGATCATCATGCCAATTGAGAAATAGTGGGTTTTGCGGTAGCGAACCCCCCCCCGACTTTAACTACATTTCACCAAATTTGTTCTCGCTGAATATTGGAACACAAACAAAAAAGATAGCAAACTTTTAATTATTTATAATTAGCCATTGATAATTGACATTTCCAAATTAACAATCAAAACAATAATCACACACAGCACGTAGAGTGAATAAAGCATAAGCCGTCATCCACCTTACCAAATTTGTTCATGGATGACGCGCAGCGATACGCCCTACGTGTTATGTTTAATTTTACATTTGCAAACTGATAGGTGGTAAGGTGTACCGATGCTACTAAGGATTTCTGCCCCTTTCTTGAATCGCTCAGTGATGTATTTTTGCACTTGGGATGTGGGGTTGCAGGAGAAACGATCCGGTTGGCTTTCCACGATATCTCCAACATGGAAAACGATATCAGGTTTACGCTGCCTGAGTGCCTTTGCCCCTTCTTCAAAAATATCGTATGGTCTATTGTTGGACGCGCCTGTTTGATCGCCGATGATGCCAATAACGAGTGGTTTTGCGTAAGCGTTTGTTATAGTGACTATCGCGCATACGCTAATAAGTCACGGCTCTTAGGATCATATCTCCTCCTTAAATAATGCCATGCCTAACGCCCAAGCTAAGTAAGCCGTGTGGTCTTTTTCGCGTAGGCTTCAGCGCAAGCAAAGTTAGGCAATTTATAGTATTTGAATTTGGGCCAGATTCATGATTAAACACACCAAAATCAATTACTCTGACCCCTTGGCTAGGGTGTTGACTGAGAGGTTTTTTTGAGATGTATTTTTCATGCTGTTTTTAGGAACCCCAGGTTCCACCTGGGGCTATTCACATTTTCAGGCTAAAATTTCGCGGAGCGAAATTTTAGCCTGAAAACCCCTTCGGGGTTGAACCCAAATTTTTAATGGCTATTTTCAAGGCCTTTGACAAACACAAAATCAGCATGAAAAATACCCGCTAAAAAAAGCTCTCAGTCAACACCCTACCCCTTGGCATGCCGAATTTAATTCGAGCTTGGCCCCTTTGATTCATTACTCCTTCGGAGTCGCGGGCCTAACGTTGCAAATCAGCCGCAGACGATAGAGGTAGGCTGGATTTGCTTTGTTATAAAGTGTACTTCACTAGCCACAATTTCAGTGCAAGCCACTGGACTGGTCTGCAATATAAAATGAGGCCCTTTTACTTGAAATAGAACTATGCCATCAAACATTTTCTTAAAACCATCAACACACTTCTTTGGAACAAGTTTATCATCTGTTGCTTGGATGTAAATTGCCCTTGTTTTACATAAAGTTTTAGTTCCGTGAAGCTTGTTAATTTCTTGTAGCCGAAACGAAAGAACACCAGCTACTACTTTATTTATAGACTGTTTAAATAAGTCAATTGTCCACCTATTTGCGTCTGAACCTAACATCAGTGATTTAATTAGGAAGTCTGGAATAGGTAATGCAAAAATCACACTAGCAGGAAGTCTATTAAAAATACGGAGTAATAAGCGGCTTGGGTTGTCGAGAAAGGTAGCCACAAAAATGACAGATTTAAGCCCATTTGGCTCAAGAAGTGCAATTTGATATGCAACAGGGCCTGAAAACGACTCGCCTAGTAAAATATAGTCTTCGTTAGGCAATTGTTCCATTACAAATTTTACCAATTCTAGGTAACTTAGTTTCAAATTAGGCGGATACGATACAACCAAAGTTTCAATATCATCTGGCAATACTTCGATAAATGGCTTGAATAAATCTCCAGTTCCATCTAAGCCCGGTAGCAGAACAAGTTTCATTTTGCATTATTTCTCTGTAGTCATGTAAGGTGGACAAGTGTTTTTTTGCCCACCATCGCAGGCATGATATATGATTAAATATTGTGGTTTTTTAACAATCTATTATTGCAATATTATTGATATATTATCTGATAAAATAATGTTCCTATTATGCGGAGCGTTGCTTCAGTCCTTCCTTTGAGTCGGTTGGGAATAAGAAATCATTGATTTTTAAGAGATTAATTGATTTTTCATAAACTCAGAAATGAATAAATTTACCGTATTTAATTTAGATTCTTTTATTTACTAAAGATTTTACATTACTCATATCTAAACAAGTCACTAAACCTTTCGCTGTGACTTTTTTATCTTTATTACCCATTTGGCGTTGGCGACTTTTAAGATCACGATCATTTTTCCGTTTTCTTCTATTCAGTTTCTGGAAACTTTTCAAGACTTCTATATTTAGACGGATTTTTCTTAAAATTTTTCACTTCGCTAATGTCACCTTCACACAAAATGACTGCCTTATTTTTTATCGTTCTTACCCCCATGATATTTTTAACATGATTATCCAATTCATCTGCTGTTAAACTCTTATATTTGATGGTTGTTTAAAATAGGGCGTAAATTGATCAACCAAAACGCCATTAGTTACCCATTCTATCCATCCACAAGTGTCTATCAAAAATTGGCTGTTCAAGATGCGCGTTCCCTATAGTTTTCTGGGTTAGCCCCTTCAAAGATTCCACGAATGGATTGAATATCACGTTGTGGGATTAATTGGATATTGCCTTCTTTAGCAATGCAAGTCAATTGTTGACCTACTCGTAAGTGTAATTGTTTGACGATGTTTTCAGGTATCGATACCAAAAAATTGGGAGAAAGTGTTGTGTTTTCCATCTATTGGGCTCCTATTGTGGTACATTGTGTAGGTTTTTAAAGCAATAGCGTATCCACTCTACAATTCTTTTCAAAGAATTACAAATCTTCGCAGCCAAAAAATCAGGAACGATTTTCTCAAGGAGAAATATAAATGGTGGGCTGCTGAACATCTTGAAGCCAACCGTCATCCCGATTTACAAGGGCTTTTAAGCCAGTTGATGGTGTAGCAAGTGTAACCGGCTGAAGTCAGCAATGATTACTGATGACAGCCTTGATAATTTTCGACTTGTGCGGTTAGATATTTTTGTAGGGTGGATTTTGCTATGTTGCTCACCCACCAAGATTAATTGATTTGTGTCATAAAAAAAAGCTGAAGTCAGCAATAATTACTGACGACAGCCTTGATAAATTTTGAAAGCGCGTGGATTTTCCTTTTAGGAGGAATGGTGGGTTGCAGCGAAGCTGCTACCCACCCTACACGTAACCCATGCTACGCTCGCTAATTATCCTGTTTTTTAGGCGAGTTCTTAATATCTTCAGTTGAGCTTTTATCACAATTTCGCTTACTCTCAGACAAAATTTTATTTTTTTCAATTAAGCTTTTGTATTGTTTGTTCAAATTATCATAAGTTTGCTCGATCTCAAGCAACTTAAAATCACAACTTTGCTTGCTCTCAAGCAACTTAACATTAAAACCAATACTTATTAGCAGTAGTATTACCATCACTATAGTCGAGAAATGTACAACTTGCAATTTCTTACTTGTAATAATTCCTGACTTCTCTTCTGGTGACTCTTCTAGTAATAGTAACTCTTTTCGTGATGGTAAATCATAGTCACTATCACGGGGATCTCGCCAATTATTCATTCGTTTTTCTACCTAGAAATATCATTATTAGAAACAGAATAAGCCATCATCTTTGTCTCAACAATATTCATCGATGTTCCATTTTTTGCGGATCCCAATATCACATCAAATTGAGCTTTACCGCATCTTTTTCTAATTCGTTCAGATAATTCATCAAAAACTTGCTTGTAGCTTTCGTCAGCTTTTTCTGTCCTGTTAGCCATTAAATCAACTTTATTTATGAAAAGAACAACATATTTTAGTTCACTTGTAAGCAAACCAAAAACTGCGTCTAATGCAGTGTCATTCCATTCTTTGCTGTGTAACTTTACTCGCTCAATATCAAGTTTGTTTTGTGGTGTTAAGTCTTTATCATTTTGATTTTTGGGAGGAGGCAATAAATCAACCAAAAAGACAAGAGAGTTAATATAGGTATATGCAAATGGCGAATACGGTCTTTTTTGTTGAACAAGAAACGAGCTAATCAATTGTCCAATCTTTTGTCCTTTATAGTCAGCTATATAAAACCAATAAGAAGTACATTCTGAACTAACATTTTTGTTTTCTTTGTTTGATCTTCTCATACCATGATATATTTCAAATTTTTCTGTCCTTTCATCTGGATTTGCTTGCCCATTTGCCAGCAGACTACTAATGAATGATGTTTTTCCGCTTCCACCCAACCCCACTAAAAGAACAGAGTTTCGTTTATCTTTTGAAGGAACTTGAACTGGCAGCGTAAAACCGTTTTTCAATTCTTCCAATTTTTTTTCCATTTCATCCATTTTCTGTTTTTCAAAAAAACTATCTACTACTTTTGTAGCAACCCCACTAAGAATAGCAATGATTAGGGTTATTATAAATTCCATATAAATATTATTCCTCTTTGTTAAGTAATCAAGATGTAAAGATCGACAACATGTTTTACCAAGTTTGATTGTACGACACAGAGCATCGCGATGCACATTCCCAACGAAGACGTTGGGAACGATGGAACCTTTGTTGGTCAAATATTATGTATGAATTACCTTCTCACTTTTTAAGTTTTTGAAAATACGAACCATTTGCCCAAGCTTCCCATTCATTGACTTTCGTACCGAAAATGACAAGATTATGATAATGATGCCCTTGCTCACCATGAACCCCTGGGATATATATGCCATCCCATTCATATTTTTTGAATAAAGATGATAGTAATTGACTAACTAAATACATAGATTTGTTGTGCTTCTCCAATTCCTTTTCAAAACAATATCCAGCAGAAGTTCTACCACTTTCTGCCATATCAAAAGCTAATGCGAGATTATTATGGAGGCTACTATTATTGGAAGATAAATCAGCTAGCATAAGCCGCCATCCACCTTACAAAATTTGTTCATGGTGTATGATGCTTTGCTTGTACACGGCATTTTTTCTAAACTTTCTCTAACTCTTTAGCAACAGAAAGAGTAGGAACTTGGAAAAGAGGTAAAAGTACACCTTTAAATCCAACACGGGAGGTTAAGCTGAATACCTGTTCTCGAAGATAAGGATAGAGAATTAGTGGCGCATTCTGTTCTGCCCAACTATGAATAAATTTGGTGGAAAATTTTTCATCATTAACATTAAATCCCCCTAAAATCTCTACTCTAAGCTCAAACGGAGTCTCTTCTACTTCTCTACCAATTTCTACCCCAATTTTGACAGCAATCATTTTTTTCTCATCATCATATCCATTATGCCCATGAAACAAAGAAAATTTTTCTATATCAGGTAATTGCTCATGTTCAGAAATAACTTTTATAGAAAGTTCAAGAATTTTTAAGGCTCTTAACTGAATGGGATGGTTTTCATATTTTTCACTCATAATTACGCTGCCAATAACTTATGTACGTCATCGTTAACTAAAGTTTTACCGATTAATCCACCGTGAGTTTCAAAGGGATTATAAATATAAGAGTCAATAGACGGATTGTTCATGGTGTATTCTTCAATACTTTCGTTCAACAAAAAGGCAAAAAAATCTTCCGCTTCAATAAATACTCTGCCAACCGATCCATAATTAAGATTTTCATATTCTGCTTGCAACTTTTCATCAGACATTAAATCCAATTCATTCAACATATCATCTATCGCATCCAAGATAATTTGATTATTCATTCTTATTTTCCTCAAACTTGTTAATTTCAATACACTCTAAATCTCTTACCACATAACACGATGGTTGCCCTGTTATGTCTATTGGTAACATTTTCTCATATCTTTTTGGAGCTTGAACTTTTACATGGAGCATTGAGAATGTTTTTCCGATAGATTTTTCTAGTTTATTTACAAACCGGTTGTATGTATCCGAGATTTTTTCTATTTCGCTCTTTCCTTCAAATTTTTCAAAAACCTTTTGATAAAATATGATAAATTTTTCTCTAATTTGCTGATCCTCAAAGTCTAAAATATCCTGATCCTCAACATTTAAATGGACAAAAATAACCGAACAGTTTTGATTGGCCATATTTGCATAGTCACCTCTTTTTTTAGCAAATCGCCACCAAGCTATCGCTAAATCTCTTGCATAAATTTCAAGCTCATCTGACATATAACCCCAAAAGTACACTCCTTCACCTCTAAGAGCTACCTTAGAACACGTAAATCCGTTAGCTCTAATTGAATCAGCATTGGAAGAACAAGTACCATGTGTTCCTTTTATTATCATTTTTAATATTATCCTTATTTAAAATATAGCGTGGTGGGCTTCATTACACGCAACTTCGTTCCTGAGCTTGCAACGCTCAACTCACCGCAACCGTTAGATTAATGAAAAATGACTATCATATTAAGAAATGGTGAGTTTCGCTATTGCTTCCTCCCCTACTTTAACTACATTTCACCAAATTGTTCCCGCAAAACATTAGAACACAAACAAAAAAAGATAGCAAACTTTTAATCATAATTAGCAATTGATAAGTACATTTCCAAATTAACAATCAAAACAATAATCACAGCGCGTAGAATAAATAAAGCATAAGCCGTCATCCCTGGGGTGTTAAATATGAGTTGATTTTGCTCGTTTTTTTCACCCTATTTTTATTCCATATTCGGATTCAACCCCGTCTATGCACACCAATAATTTGTAACCTATTTTTTTTAGGCTCACGCAGAGCCGCAGAGCCGCAGAGGTGTATAGCGAGGTTTAAACAAGCCTGCTTGTCTAACCCTGATATCACTGAACTCTCATTCTCTGCGTCTCTGCGGCTCTGCGTGAGCCGAGTGTTTATGTTGAGTTTGGGCCCCATTGGAACAAAACTAGGATGAAAAATGATCAAGCTTTTGCCAACAGATTTAACACCTCACGTCATCCCCCTTACAAAATTTGTTTATGGTGTGTGACGCTTCGTCATGAAAGATATTTTCAAAGAGAATATATTTGTAAATATTCTATCAAAAGATGAATTTTTGTTGAAGGATTATCGGTATCATTCCTCTTATTGCTTTCTTCCAATAATTCGGCATTATGTATAGCTTTATCTAAATACGGTTGCATTTTCTGGTAAATTTTTTGATCATCTTTACCTTCACCTTTCTTTTTACCATAATTTTGCATTCCATCACATTTACTTCAACTCAGAAATAACCATATTACAAATTGACTTGTTTTCAGTGTTAGTAAACGGTTTATCTATATACTTGAAATGTAATAATAACCATATCTCATAACATGGCACCGATGTAATTGCTTCAATATTATTATAATTTTCTATTAATTTTAATGCTTGAAAATATTTTGCATAATGCGGATCACTTTTATGACTGGCATCTTGGTCAAAGATACAAAAAATACAATCGTAATCTTCAGCTTTTTCTTTGGCTTTTTGAGCTAAACTGAATTGATCAAGTCCACCTCCTTCTTTTGAAATCTCTAAATTGCGAATTTTCTTTTCCTTATGAAACCCTTCTAAATAATAAACGACGCTTTTTTTATCATCTGACATGATAAGAATTTTAGGAATTTCTCTATTACCAAGTTTGCGTTGTTTACTTGCAAGATGACGAGCATTTTTTTGTTTCAGCCTCCTTATTTTCACAATACTCTTTTTCTTATGAAGATCATCACTTCCCATTAGAAATTCTCCAAATCACCGATAAAGGGTAACGCACCATATCGCCCTTCTAAATATCCTTTTTGTAAAGATTCATTGGCGCGCGGTTTAAAATCTGTTAATGGATATAATTGTGTAGACTGTTGTTTATCTTTTTCCACAAACCAAATTTGATCACGACGCAATAAACGATTATCTAAAATAGAACTATCATGAGTTGTAAAGATAATTTGAGCATTATGCCGATTTAATTTAGGGTTATGAATAAATTCGAGCATAAATCTAACTATGCTCGGATGTAAACTATTATCCAATTCGTCAATAATTAAAGTTTTACCATTTTCTAAAATATCCATTAAAGGGCCAGCAAATATAAACAAACGTTTAGTACCTTCTGATTCAAATTCAATAGGAAATGCAATTAAATCATCTGTTTCATTGATACTATGTAAGAAATTAAGTTTTGCTGGAATTTTCAATAAATCTTCTCTTATTTTGGCAGGTAAGTCATCAGGCAAATCATGCTCTTCCAATTCAAAATCAGCAATATTTAAATCCGCAGCCTGTAAAAATTCAAGTATTTTTTGTTTGTTATCAACATCTTGACAGAAATCAACTGTCAAAAAATTTGATAAATGCGTCTTAACAGTGAAAACCACCAAATTTTTGCTGATCCAATTTAGTACAGGTTTCAATTTTGTACTGTTTAACATAACTGCTGTTGATAGAAATAATGCGTTATTACGTGTTGTTTCTTGCCAAAATTGACAACGATCCGTTAATTTTTGTTCATTTAAATCCCAATTGTATTCGTTAGTTTCTTCATCATAAATACGTTCAAACCAACGTTGTGCTTGACTTTGCGGATAAGCAAATAGCCATTCATGTATAACTTGTTGATCATTTAAAGCAAAGCCATATTCATATAAAATGTCGTTTGCAACAAATAAAAGTTCAAATTCACTTGGCAAATTAGGATTGACTTTATCTAATAAAAAAGGAACTACATTTTTTATAGGCTCTCCATCTTGACTTTCTTTGGCCGAATCTCTAACAAAATCTTGCACAAAATCCATAGCTTCTATTAAATTGCTTTTTCCAGCAGCATTAGCACCATATATAGCAACTGATTTCACTAAATTTTGTAAATCCTCAATCCCTGAAGAAAAAATATTATTTCTTAAATTGGCTTCTTTGGTGGGAGCCGCTACCATACTCAAAGTTTGAGTACTATTTATTGAACGAAAATTGGTTACTTTAAATTCGATTAACATAAATAATTCTTAATATATTGGTTAGTCAGTGGGCAAAGTGTTTTTATGACACACCAAAACGTTAACATAAAATGTTACCCCATAAATTCCATGTCATGTATTCAATACTTTCGCCAAAAGCTTGAGTATTAGACTGGGGTGTTAAATTTCAGGTATTTTGATTACTTTTTTTTCACCCAAGATTTGTAGGGTGGGTAAGCGGGCGGCAATGAACTCAATAATAGGCTCTGATTTCACCGCCCGCTTGCCCACCATCTTTCCTTTTCAGAATAAAAATAGGGTGAAAAATAAATCAAGAAATGTATTTAGATTTAACACCCCAGTATTAGACTCAACTATTTGAAAAAGGCTTAATAAATCAATGAGATTAAAAATAAGCCAGCGTAGGATGCGTCTCACACACTTTAAACTTTTGAAATATATTTCACGCAAAAGTTTTTGCGTGAAATACTAAATGTTATGAAAATTTGCCAATGATGGAGACAACGAAAATTCTAATCTTATTTTTCCGGCATTGCAAAGTTTTGTTGAAGCAATTGAATATCAATATTTTTCACAAATCATAGCACGGTGATGAACGATTCTATAAAATAAAATTGAATTAATAGTGCCGATAAATGGCTTTTTACGGTGCCTGTTTTTTTTGAGTAATACACCCCCACAGTTAATCTAATATGAAGTGCTTATACGCTATTTTATGAGGCATCATATATACGCCCTAGTTTGCGCTGTATGGCATTATTTCAGGATTTTAATTATTAATGAGTCACAAAAAATCTTAAGACTTTCATTTAAATTGACATACCTCATAAGGTCTTTTTTTCTTCTAAATTTCTGACTTAGTTTGTCGAATTTCTCTAATTCATTATCGCACTTTAAAATTTTGTTGATATCTTTTTTTGATAATTTTCTATTTAATACTTTATATAGTTCATCTTTTGGATCATTATGTTGACAAGTATCACGCTTTTGATCGGTATAGATAGTAAGTACCCAAGCTTCAGTTTCTTCTATAGCAATGGCATAAAAAATTTTCTCTTGTAACTGATTTTCTAACCACTCATTGATCTTATCAATAACATTATTCCGTAGAACCCTTGAGTAATCAGGATTAGCACGTTTCTCCGGTCTCTCGACTTCATAATTTATTTCTTCTGCTTCTGCGGTATCTATTTGGAGAATGATATACCTTTCCTCTTCAACACTGAAAAAATCGACTAATTTGTTCTTTTCAACACAGGCTTGCTTGACAAGTTCCCAATTACTAAATTGCTCCTTTGACATGTTATGAAGGTCCGTTTCATCGAAATCTAATTCGGGCTGTAAAAACGTCATATTGGAACTGTCAAGTTGTATTTTCCCTTTTAGAATGTTACGGATTACCGCTAAATCACTTTTCCCTTCGGCAATAATTCCTATATACATAACAACTACCTATTGTAAATTCATAAGATTATTTGCTCAGAAATTTGTTGGTAACCCTCCCAAATATCCTCGCATCCACATCTCAGATAGTTTCAATTTTTCGTCTGATTTCGGCTTTAATCGTATAGGTTTTGTTTGTGTTTTTCCATCATCATTTCTGGAAACGACAAAAAGCTTTTGTTCGTCATCATGTAAATTTAGCCCATCTAAAACAGAAGGATTATGGGTAGTTATCAGTGCCTGTTTATGATTTTCTTTTGCAAGTTGAATTAACTCTTTGAGTAATGTACGACAAATTCGTGGGTTTAGATAAGTCTCAATGTTATCAATGGCGAAAAGAGAAGGCGTTTTATGGCTTATAAATAGAGCCAAATAAAATAAGACATGTACTATACCATCATTGGCATTTTCGGCAGAAAAGACATTGTTCTTTTTTTGCATGAATTTATCTTTGAAATATAAAATAGAATTACTCCTGCCTAACTTATAACCTTTAAATTTTAACGAGTCTTTCTTATCAGTAAATGTTTCCTCAAGCCAAGAGATTAGGTAGTTATATTTTTGTAATTGTTTCCATTCTTGTTCTGTAAATTCGGAAAGCAAAACATCCAAACCTTCCCCATTAATACCCAACGGTATCCGCTTACTATTCGAGATAAACCCTTTCAAAGCTTCAGTATTTAAGTTGAATATTAAATATTCAGTCAATTGCTTTACATCATTAACAAGCCAAGGTTCTTTTTTGGTCTGTTCTTCATTATTAACATTAAGACGTATTTCGGTTTTATCAATGAGATATAGCCGAGATTCATCTTTCCATACGGCATAAATATTGTTATCATCGTCACAATACAAAATGGACGGAATCTCAAACTTTGCTTCATTATTTCCTTGAAGTTCTAAATTAATAATAATTTTGTTTTGTTGGCGTATTCCAGTAAATGAGCTAAACGTTAGGTTAGGTTTAGCAATCCTTACTCCTCTATTGATTAAACCTTCTACATCTAGTACGAGGGCTTTGGAAGCACTTGCCATAGCTAATGTTTCTAAAATGTTGGTTTTACCACAACCATTATCACCAATGAAGATATTAATCCTACTTAATTCAATAGTCGCATTGTGGATGGATTTGTAATTTTCAATTGTTAATGTCTTTAACATAGCTATTTATTCTAATTTTCCATTTACATACGTGCTTGTCTGAAAACATATTGAAAACATCATATATTAAACCTTTCTAATCAGACAAGAGCATAACATCAATATCATGTTAACAATACCACTTATTAACAAAATTGTGGACTGTGGGAATAAGATTCAATGGGTTATAAAAATATCAATTTGATGATAAATCAATGACTTATCGTGAAATGTCAACCAAACGAGACTAAAAAATACGTCCCAATCCAAATAAATTTGAACACCATAACTCAATACTAGACTAAATAAAATACGAATTACCAGAGGGAATGGTGGGCAACCCGTTACCCACCATTTTGATTTATTTTTAAATGGTGGGCAACAAAAACCCGTTACCCACCCTACAAATACACACTGGGATAATTTATTTTTTGCCTATTCCTAAAGCTTATGCCTAACATCAAAAACTTGAAGTTCGAGTATGATAGAAATTCTAATCTTATTTTTCCTGGATTGCAAAGTTTTGTTGAAGCAATTGAATATCAATATTTTTCACAAATCATAGCACAGTGATGAACGACTCTATAAAATAACTATAAAATAGAATTGAATTAATAGTGCCGATAAATGGCTTTTTACTGCGCCTGTTTTTTTTGAGTAATACTCCCCCCACACTTAATCTAATATAAAGTGCTTATACGCGATTTTATGAGGCATCATATATACGCCCTAGTTTGCGCTGTATGGCATTATTTCATATTTAATTATTGGATACACAATGAATAGCTAAGTTTGTCGCTTGTACACCATTTTAGACTGTAAATTTAACGCGCTCTAATTTGCGCTGTATGGCATTATTTTAGGGTAGGTGGGGTGTTTAGCCTAAAATCGTCGCTTGTCGCCTATTTTTTTTAAGTCACTTTTTTAAAGGCTGTGCGTTGTACTGCTTTCAGGGTTAATTTATCTGAAGGCAAGAAGAAAATCGTGCCATGCAAGTCTCTCATCGTTAGACACAAGTCTTTAATTATTTGATTTTAATAATATTTTAAAATGGTGGGCAACAAAAACCCGCCCCCCTACATTTTGATTTAGGTATAACGATGAGTAATCCGATAATGCTTATAAAATCCGGTTAATGAGTTAAAATGTTCAAAGGCACTTTTATAAAGTCTCCCTTCACAAAAATTTTTAATATCTTAATGCTAATTACTTATTACTAATCTATCAATTTATAATGAATGGCTTCAGCGAATTTTTAATTATTCTTTTAGAAACGGTGCGGGATGTTCTTCCGATAATCGTGATTATTTTCGGTTTTCAGTTTTTGGTGATACGTCGTGCCATTCCTCAACTCAAAAAGGTGTTATTGGGATTGGTTTATGTCATTTTAGGTTTGGCGCTATTTCTCCAAGGATTAAAACAAGCTTTGTTTCCATTGGGCGAATTGATGGCTGAACAATTGACGAATCCGGCCTTTATTTATGCTGGCATAGAACAAGTTAGCCAGTCTTTACATTGGACAGATTATAAATGGGTTTATCTTTTTGCAGCGGCGATTGGTTTTGCCACCACTATTGCTGAACCCGCGTTGTTAGCGGTTGCGATTAAAGCTAAAGAAGTCTCAGGAGGGACGATTACGATTTGGGGATTACGCATTGCCGTTGCGATTGGTGTGGCGATGGGTATTGCTTTAGGCACTTTTCGGATTGTGACAGGCACTCCACTACACTATTATATAATTGTGGGTTATATCATCGTCATCATACAAACTTTTTACGCGCCTCGTATGATCATTGCGTTAGCTTATGATTCTGGGGGGGTTACGACATCTACTGTCACGGTGCCCTTAGTCGCGGCGCTGGGTTTAGGGCTTGCTGCTACCATTCCTGGGCGTAGTCCATTAATGGATGGTTTTGGCTTAATTGCTTTTGCCAGTTTGTTTCCTATGATGACGGTGATGGGCTATGCTCAGTTATCAGTCATCAAAAATCACTGATCAATAGATATTATACCGATTTCTTAAATGCTTGATTTCAGTTGCGCTCGTGCCGCGCCAAAGCGCGTTTTTTTTTCAACGCAAGAGAGAGACGCTATTTAAATCGGAATAATGTTTTATTAAGATTTCTCAGCACTGATGTGTTCATTGATAATTGAAAAAGGGAGATTGGTGTGCATTTTAAATTGATTATTGCTTTTATTACTGAAGATAAAACGAATAAGGTATTGAATGCGTCTCGTGAAGCGGGGGCTACGGGGGCTACTGTGATTAACCATGCGCGTGGTGAAGGTTTGGATCTGCCTAAAACCTTTTTTGGTTTACACTTGGAAACACAACGTGATGTATTATTGCTTTTAGTGGAAGAACATTTGTCTCGAAAAATTTTAGAAACCATTGCTAATGTGGCTGAATTTGAAGAAAGTCTGGGTGCGGGGATTGCGTTTCAAATTGATGTGGAAGATGCAGTAGGGGTTTCTCATCAGATGAGAAAATTGACGGCAGTGGTGGAGGAAACAATATGAGTCCGAACAAATTGGTACGGGTGCGGGATGTGATGAAAAAGGAGTTTGATCGAGTTGACGGTATCATCACCGTTGCAGAGGCACTGCGTCAAATGCAGCATCCTGAAGTGAGGGCTTTAATTGTCAATAAGCGGCATGCTGATGATGAGTATGGTATGCTTTTTTTGATGGATATTGCGCGTCATATTCTGGCTAAAGATCGTTCTCCTGAGCGAGTCAATGTTTATGAAATTATGGTTAAACCGGTGCTGACTATTCCCCCTAAAATGGATATTCGCTACTGTGCCCGTTTGTTTGATCGTTTTAATGTGTTACGTGCGCCGGTGATTGAAAATGATGAAGTAATTGGTATTGTTGGGTTTTCCGATATTGTGTTGCGGGGTATGGTGGATTATTATAAAAATCAATAAGTTATTTTTATTTATCCACTGAATGGCGTATCTATAAATTTTCAGATTATTATTTTCTCACGCAAAGCCGCTAAGACGCTAAGCACTTTGGAACCTTTGCGCCTTTGCGTCTTTGCGTGAGGAACAAAAAATTTTTGGCCCACTTTGAAATTGATAACTAGCCACTTTTTGGCGTTTTACAAGTACTGCTCATGTCAACACATTTTCCGCTGCTGTCGGCAGAATCTCTTAAAATTCAACGGGGTGAAGGTAAAGGGGCTAAATTGATTTTAAAGGGTAGCTCTGATTGCACGTTTGTTATTGAATCTGGGCGCTTTTATCATTTGACTGGGCCTTCGGGCGTGGGTAAGAGTACTTTGTTGTGGGGGTTGGCACGTTTGCATCCGTTGATTGCGGGTAGATTACAGTTGAATAATAAATGGCATACGGCAGTGCCGATGGCTCGCTGGCGTGCTGAAGTGGCTTTGTTGCCACAACAGCCGGTTATCTTGTCAGGAACGGTTGCTGATAATTTGCTGTATCCGTTACAACAGTTTGGGGTACAAAAGGCACGTTTAAATGAACGAGGTGAATCGTTGCCGGCGGTTGAAGTGTTGTTGAAGGAATTGGAGTCGCTGGGCCTTCAGGAAATCCCTTTGGAACGTGAGGCCATTTCGCTATCGGGTGGGCAGCAAGCGCGATTAGCTTTGATCAGGTTATTGTTGACGCGGCCTCAATTGATTTTAGCGGATGAACCGACGGCCGGGGTTGATGATGTCGCAACGGTTCAAGTGTTTGATCGCTTACAGCGATTTTGTGATCAAGGTGGCGCGGTTATGTTCACCAGTCATCTGAAGGATGGGGTGAAGGGTGTACGGATTGAGTTTAAGGGTGATGGGGGATTGAAGGCCAGCGAGAGTTTGAAGGGATAGTTAAATGGATAGAACGCTGATTAAACTGATAGACTCCTCCTGAAAAGTTTTGTCAGAGCTCAAAAACCTGCCAGGTTTGGCACGAAACATGACAATGGTGGGCAACAAACTAAACTTACCCACCCTACATAGAAATCATTATGACTGTTGGTGCTATCAATATCGGTTGGCTAGAACTTTCTCTGGCTACCTTGTTTATCATGGCAGCGGGGGCTGCTTCCATTGCGATGTCATTGGGATTATTACAAACGCTGGCTATTGCGACATTGCGTACCTATTTGCAATTGATGGCACTTGGTTTTGTCCTCACTTGGATATTTGAGATCGATTCGGTTTGGATCGTGTTAGGGGTATTTTTATTGATGATGCTGATGACAGCGCAAATACTCCTCCAGCGTGTGAAGCATAAACCGCCGAATCTCTATTTAAGCACATTAATGGCTGTTGTGTTGTCTGGCATCGTCGTCACGTTTTCAGTCACGGGAGCCATTGTACAGGTTGAACCTTGGTACGATCCGCGTTATGTACTCACTATTGGCGGTATGGTGTTGGGTAATTCAATGAATGGCATTGCATTAACACTAGAACGTTTCTTTGATGATTTGAAAAAACGCACGGCTGAAGTTAATCAAGCCCTCGCCTTTGGTGCCACCCCTTGGGAAGCGTCGCGCCCTAGCATTCGTACTGCGCTAAATGCTGGCCTGACACCGACTATCAATTCAATGAGTGCCGTTGGATTGGTAGCCATTCCGGGTATGATGACGGGGCAATTGTTAGCAGGTGCCGATCCAGTTGAAGCGGCTAAATATCAGATTGTGGTGATGTTGATGATTTCGGCCGCGACGGCTTTAGGTGCGATGTGTAGTGTCTATTTGGTTTATAAACGCGCTTTTGATCAAGAATGGCGATTTTATTTTTGATATTTGATGTTCAAGTAGGGGAATGGTGGGCTTTAAAAACCCGTTACCGGCCCTACAAGAAAGTAACCTATTTTATAACTTATTGAAAATAAAGAACATGTTAGACTACGATCCATTGCTCCATCCCTTAGAATTGCCGATTCAAAAATTACTTGTTCAGTGCGTCACAGATCGTCCGTTATTTTTTCCACCGCGCCAAGGGAGTACACCTGGAACCAGTTTAGCGGGTGCTTATGGAACGGCATTATGGTTAGCCGTTTGTTCGTGTTTGAAAACTGAAGCGGGCTCTTGTAACAAATCATCTCGTGAAGAACCGCGTTGCCAAGCGCCGAATGAATGTTTTGTACCTTGGTTATATAAACCTTATTCTACTGTACATCGTCGCAATTTTGCACGTCCGGTATTATTGCGTTCTGCCGAGTTAGAAAACATGGAACCGCTTGACGCATTCACTTTAGAAGTCACTCTGTGGGGACGACAAGCGATATCCGCTTTGGAAGCCGTGAAAGAAACGATCAAAAAAATGGGAGAATTAGGGCTTAGTACAGAAGGGATGCTCGTACACTTTATGGTAAGCCAGGTTCAAGAAGGCCCGATTTTAACTCTAGCAGAACAGCTTCAGGTTCAGCCTCCAGCCACCTCAATTCTGTTAGAATTTCAAACCCCTTTTTTACATCAAGAAAAAGATAAGGAGGGTAAACGTTATTTTTATACCGAGGGGCCCTTACCGATTGTCAATATTTTAGGCAATATCGCCTATAATCTAGTCGCTTGGGATATAGAAGATCGGAAAGTAGGAGAACAGATTGATGGTAAAATGCGACATACTTTAGCACGAGATGCCAGAGATGTTGCTTGGGCAAGCGGAAAGAAGCTGTCAATGGTACGCAGCCATTTATCGCCAGTCAAAATGGGTGAACGGTATTCACGCGGCAATCAAAAAATGATGTCATTACAAGGGTTTGTCGGCCTAGTTGAATTATCAGGCGATTTAGCATCAGCCTGGCCCTGGTTACTCGCATTAGCACTGGCTGGTGGTGGACAAAAACGAGCGATGGGTTTTGGAGCCGTGCGAATGTGGTTAAATTCTTTTTAAGAGTACGTTCCAGTTATCAGTTCCACATTTAGCATAGCCGACCGAAGATCAGCGAAGCTAAATAATGTTTTTGCGCGCAAAAACTTTTGCCTGAAAATCAGTTATCTGGTAACGGGTTATTGTTGCCCACCATTCTTTAGGAATATCCAAAAAATAAATTGCCTGTAGGGGTTATTGTTGCCCACCATTCCCCCGTTTTGGTAAGCATACAAAAACAGCTACCCACCTAACCTGCTTAAATTTGCATTTGGGATAATTCTTTTTTTTGGACACCCTTGCGAGACTTACGTTCCAACTTGAGTTTGCGAAAAGTACGTTCCAATTTGTTTTCTTGATATTTCTTGAAAAGCCTAAACACCTCAACTCGTAAACGCTTGAATCATGAACTCTTTAGCCCATTATGAGCCGCTTATCATCCTGATTCCGGCCAAAAATGAAGTCAAAACGGTAGGCCAAGTTGTCTCTGAAGTTAAAGCCCGTTTTGCCGTCACAGTCGTCGTGATTGATGATGCCAGTACCGATGAGACTCAAAAAGTGGCGCGTGCAGCAGGTGCCACCGTTTTGCCCTTGCCTTTTTCATTAGGGGCATGGGGCGCGATACAAACCGGTTTACGCTATGCGTCAAAACACGGTTTTAACACCGCTCTGACAATGGATGCCGATGGGCAACATGAAGCTGATTCTATTCAAGCGTTATTAGCACCACTGGCATCGCAACAATGCGATGTTGTCGTAGGCGCTTATCCGCAACGCGGTAGCTTATTAAGACGCATCGCTTGGACTTTTTTTCGCAAAGTATCCGGTATTGCCTTAGAAGATTTGACTTCCGGTTTACGGGCCTATAACCGGCCTGCTATCACCTTATTGGCATCAAAAGCAGCCACTTTACTGGATTATCAAGATATGGGTGTACTCATATTGTTACATAAAGCAGGGCTGCATGTCATGGAAACCCCGATTTTAATGTATCCCAGAATTGTGGGCCATTCGCGTATTTTTAGTTCCTGGTGGGCGGTGAGTCAATATATGCTGCACACAGGTATTTTATGTCTAGCACGATTCAAACTGAGTAAATAAATTGCCATGCCATACCAAGTGACTTCTGCTACTATTGGCTTATCATTAGCCGGCATCATCTTATGGTTAATTCGCCGCGATCACCTGCATTCCCGCCATGCGTTGTGGTGGTTACTCGTCGCCTTGAGTGTCATGATCTTGGGCATTTTTCCAACCTTGATCGATCAACTTGCGATTCAACTCGGTATCAATTATCCACCCACATTAGTTTTTATTTTAGGAATGGGTATGATTCTACTTAAAGTCATTAGCATCGATATCCATCAATCTGATTTAGAACGAAAAATGCGTCGTTTAGCACAACGGTTAGCGATTTTGGAAGGGGAAAAAAATGAAGAAGAAATGGAAAAATCAATAGAACGTTGAAGCAAGTCAAAAAAATTCATATATACACCAATTAATAGGGCAACCACAAGGGATTGCCCCTACGGGCGGCTTGTAGGTACCCTCCCTTGTTGCCAACTGAACTCCTGAACTTCTGAACTCCTGATTAAAAAAAGTGAGGCCGCTAATGAACCCCAATAATCCACTATCGAAGGTAGAAACGAAAACGGGCGACTATATACCTGCTTATGAAGTCAATCTACCACCGCCTCCCAAAATTCGCCCAAAACGCGGCTGTTTGTTTAGATTATTCTCATCCGTCTTATGGATGTTCATCATCATTGTATTAGTTTTTTTGGGTTTAATGTTTGGACGACAATGGTATGATAGTTTGTTAGTACACATCGACTATAATAAGGCCGTTCATACTGATGAATCCATCATTAAAACGGGCATACATTCCCAAGTTCGTCCAACCGTTACCTTAGTGTATAAAAATCTAAATGGTAAACAAGTCCGCGTCATTGCCGATGCCCAAGACTATTCTGATTTTGTCAATCAACAAACCGCGCATTTAGATAAGGAGAGAACGCAATTACTGACGCAAACAGACAAGCAATTGCATGATGCGCTGACAACAGTGTTTGATGGCATGCGTCAACGTATTGATCGATTTGCTGATTGGTATTTTGCCTACACCACAACCTATAAAATATTGTGGGAAGCCACAACCTCAGCAACACGGCATACCTTGAGTGCCGAAGCCACAACGATCTCAGAGGCCGTATCTTATGATCTAGAGAAATATTTGCACAAACATTATGAAAATATCGTATTGCGCCCTGAAGTCACCGATCCGCAATTACAAACGACTTATAGGACAATATTGCAAGCGGCCCATAAAAACTATGTTAATGTATTATCAAAGATGCAAACCGATTTTCAGGCCTTTGTGTCAAAATATACCACGCATCTTGATAGGCCCTCGACAGAAAATACCGTACTAAGCCTTGATTGGGACAGCCAATTTAATAAAATCAACATGGCAGAATATGAAAAAGGCCCCAAAGGGGCAGCCATGGGTGCGGCCCTAGCCGCAGGTGGCGCATCGACGGGCAAAATCGTCGCAGGTGCCCTTGGAAAAGGGGTTGCCGAAACCGCCGTTGCCGGGGCGGCCAGTAAAAGCATTTTTGCCAAATTATCGGCCCCCTTCGTCTCTAAAGCAGTATTGGCTGGTACTGGTGGCGCGGTAGGCACCTTAGGCGGCCCCATAGGCACTGCCATCGGGCTTCTGGGTGGACTTGGGATTGATTATGCCATCAATGAAGGCGTGGAACTGACACAACGAGATACATTTATTACTGATGTCAATGATGCCGTCGTTGCAACCCAAAAAGAATGGGAAAAACAGATGTTACACGCCTTGCACAAAGGCATTAATATTTGGATGGATGACACCATTCAACTCTTACCACGTTATCAGTAATTGTTAATTCGATTTGATGTAGGGCGAACCTTTGTTATCGCCCTACCTACTTTTTTTCAACATTCCAGGTTCATGTTTTTGCGCGCAAAAACATGAACCTGGAATAGAGAACACAGAGTACCACAGAGTACCACAGAGAATAAGTCATTTTTGCCCCAGTTTTTGCGCGCAAAAACTTTTGCTTGAAAAGGTGGTAAGGGGTTTTGAGATTGACACTTATGGGCCCGCGCCATAATCTATTAACAATTAACCATTAACCATTAACCATTAACAAACCATTAACGACACTATGGAATTTGAATTAAAATGTATTGTAGTTGGTGTAGGCGCCGCTATTGCCGGGGCCGCCGCGCATTATGTCTATGCAACTTACTTATGGCCCAACCGTCATAAAACCTATACTTGGATATATACACTTCGAGATCACAAAAAACTCGGTGAGCCCTGTAAAACGGATATCGTGCTTGATCGCGACGGCTATAGCCTTGGCTACAGCTACAAGTACAAATGCGCCGCTTGGGCATCTTACGTCATATCCAAAGGTTCTATCGGGATTGATGTCGAAAGAAGCGACGAATTTTATGCCGATCCTGATCTGCCAGAAAAACACCGCGTTCAACCAGATGCCTTTAGGAATACCGGCTATGATAAAGGCCATTTAGCCCCAAGTGCCGCCATTGATTTTAGTCGCATCGCCAATCTCCAAACCTTTGCGATGTCAAATATCGCCCTACAACGCCCTAAATTGAATCGTCAAGCCTGGGGCAGTCTCGAAAGCACCATCCGAGGTTGGACACACACCAAAGGAGGAAAATTATATATTGTCACCGGCCCCCTATATGATGACAATCCAGAACAGATTAACGATATTCCAGTGCCCAAAAGTTTTTACAAAGTCGTCTATTCCTTCAAACACCAACGTAGTATAGGCTTTATTTTGCCCAACGAAAATACCAAAGCCAGTCAACTTTGGGACTATGCCATGCCAGTCAAAAACGTAGAAAAAGAAACAGGCTACACCTTTTTTAAGGCACTCAGCAAAAACGAGCAAAAAACAATCAAAGCCGATTTAGACATCGCATGGTGGAAAGGGTAATCAAGTGGCGCTTGTAGGGGCAAACCCTTGTGGTTGTCCTGTCATTTGTAGGGGCAAACCCTTGTGGTTGCCCTTTTTGGTATTTCATTAATTTAAGGGCCTCATTGAAAAAGTGATTGAAAAAACTCACTGAATGGATTTGATGATTTTGACGAAGAACTTGAATTGAGAGAAAATGTACGTGCTCGACTCTTACGACAAAAAAAATCACCAAGACTGGTGAACGTGGACAACCCTTAGACACGCAGGGGCAGACACGCAGGTCTGCCCCTACAAAATCCCCGTTCTATTGTAGGGGCAACCCTTGCGTGTTCGCCCCTTTAGTTCACCAAACCATGCTTATTAAGATATAATGCCGCTTTGTTTAAGCATTTATCACCAAATCGCTTAATCAAAATCACCATAAAATGATTTATATTCAACAACTTACGGACAAAGGAATGAAAAAACTCACACTCGCTTTCTGTGTTTTAACTTTAGGTAGTTCAACCGTTTACGCCGCAACCAGTACTCATTTAACCGGCGATGCGATGGCCGGCAAAGCCAAATCTGGCTTATGTGGCACTTGTCATGGTGCTGATGGTAACAGTGCCAATTCATTATGGCCTCATCTCGCTGGACAACATGCCAGCTATATTGTCCAACAATTAAAAGGATTTCAATCCGAGGCCCGTACAGAACCAAGCATGTCACCTATGGCCGCCCCCCTGACGGAACAAGACATGTTTGATCTCGCAGCCTATTTTGAAAGCCAAGCCCCCAAAATCGGAACAGCTAGCCAAGAATCGCTAGAATTGGGCGAAAACATTTATCGTGGCGGTAATCAAGAAACCCGTGTATCAGCTTGTATTAGCTGTCATGGGCCAAAAGGCAAAGGTAATCCCGCAGCCAAATATCCCAAAATCAGCGGACAACATGCGGATTACGCCCTCAAGCAATTGCAGGATTACAAAAGCGGTGTCCGCAAACCCGAAGATAATGCTGCCATGATGCGTGATATTGTCGTCAAAATGTCCGACGACGAAATGAAAGCAGTAACCAATTACATGCAAGGATTGTATTAAATTTTGACATGGGGAAAGAGCGAATTGGGAATGGAAACGGGAACAAACAGCCCATTCCCCTTTCCCTTGATAAAATCACGCTTTTCACAACACCTCTCGAAAGGAGCAATCAGTGATGAAAAAAACACTTAAAAAGTGGTTAATACTCGTTTGCCTCACCGCAAGCGGTTTGTTTTTAACGGCAGCTATTCATGCCGCAGGAAACGATCCTCATGCCGACAAATATGTTAGGATAGATCCCCCACAACCCACCGACAATCCAAGGAAAGTGGAAATCGTTGAATTGTTTTGGTACACCTGCCCCCATTGCAAATACTTTGACAATTACTACTTGAAAAACTGGCTAAAAATGCAGCCTGATTACGTTGCCTTCCGGCAAATGCCGGCCGTGTATGAAAAAGATTCACGGATACCTTTGGCAAAAGCCTATTACGTAGCAGATGCTTTGGGTGTTTTAGAACAAATCCATACCCCACTTTTTGAAGCTATCCATGACAAAAAACGCAACATGAATAGTCAAGAAGCGCTTCAAAAATTCTTTTTGGACAAAGCGGGTATTAGCAAAGAGGAGTTTAACGAGACTTATAACGCCTTTGGGATTCAGCCCAAAATCACGCGTGCCACAGAGATGACTGGCAGATATGGTGTCGATAGCGTACCCACGATCATTGTCAACGGCAAATATCGCCTAACCAGCGACAAAACAGATGGCTATATCGCGATGATGAAGATTATTGACGATTTGATCGAGATAGAACGTCAAGCAATGGGTTTATAAAGCCACTGGGTGTGATCATTTCCGCTTTACTGCACTAGTGCAGGAGAGCGAAAGTTTCAATACCATTGGAAAACCAGGGCAACCACAAGGGATTGCCCCTACAATCTGCCCGTAGGGGCAATCCCTTGTGGTTGCCCCTTTTGATGCTTGCTAA